>CAIVXR010000001.1 GCA_903909925.1 uncultured beta proteobacterium
GGGGTCGACATGGTTTCGACGTGGATTACAAAGCATCAAGGGCATACCGAGGACCCGTTATCTCGTAAATCAATGGGAATGTAATAACTGCTAACGACGAACGTTACGCACTAGCCGCTTAATTGCGGTTGCCCCTGAACTGATTCTCTCTTGGGTCAGGTAGCGCAAGCTACATCAGGGTCATATACAAGAGATAAGGTCATTTCATGTCACAGGGAATGATTCGAAAACTTAGTGAATCGTCAGTCAGAAACGTGTCAATCCGTGACTAACTGATTAAATTAAATGATATGACTAAGTATGTAGAACTTGTTGTGGAGGATTTGCGGACGCGGGTTCGATTCCCGCCGACTCCACCATATAAAGCAAACCCCTCTGAATTTTGGAGGGGTTTTGTTTTTTAATCTTTTACTTGCTTCTTTTTTATTTGACCTGCAGACGCCACAGAGATGTGATTTCTTTAGATCTTGCGGCATACAGCGCATCGGCTTTATCAAATACCTTTTGATGCTGTGGTTTGGTATCTAAACGTGCAATCACTTTCAAGCTGGCAGCATCGATCCAGGCAAGCAACTCTGCTCTGGTTCGCAATCCTAAATGCTCAGCGAGATCCGAAAGAATAAGCCAGCCTTCACCACCAGATATTAAGTGATTTTGTAGATTTTCCAGAAAGCCTTTTAACATCTGGCTCTCAGGGTCATACACGGCATGCTCAAGAGAAGAGCTTGGTCTTGCTGGTAACCATGGCGGATTACAAACAATCAGCGCTGCTTTTTCTTGAGGAAATAGATTCGTTTTGAGAATTTCTATTTGGGTAGATAAACCTAGGCGCTCAATGTTTTCTGTGGCACACCTGATTGCACGATCATCTTGATCGGTTCCAATGATCTTTTTGATTTCTCGTATTGCTAACACTACTGATAGCACTCCAGTTCCCACGCCGATATCAAAGGCGATTGGGTTCTTCTGAATTACGGCCGGTAATGGCGCTTTGAGAACGAGTTCAATGTATTCTCCGCGAACAGGAGAGAACACACCATAGTGCGGATGAATACGAATCTCTTCATCATCTCTTGCTAAAACTGGTACGCCTTTTTTACGCCATTCATGCGCACTAATTACACCTAGTAATTCGCGTAGGGAGATGACATAAGGCTCAGTTTGCTCCCCATAGGTCTCAAAACAGGCAGCGGCTACATCTGGCGCACGCCTTAAGGAAATACTGTGATCAGCATTGATGGGAATCAACACCATTCCCAAAATACGCGCCCTTTGTGATTGCGCTAGGCGATATAGATTAAAAATATCTAGGGGGCTTTTAGTTTTCTCTTTTGCAACCCTGTCAGCTCTAGTCGATTTTTTAGAGGGCTTATCAACTCGTCTGACTAATGCTTGCAAGAGTTGCCGGGCATTCTGAAAATCGCCCTTATAAAGCATCGCCGTACCTTCACAAGCCAAACGATAGGCAATATCAGCCGTTAAAGTGTCATCAGCAAGCTGAATTTTTTGATGTGAGGCAATACCATTTTCTGAATGCCACTTTGCAGAATAAGATTGCCCACCTTCGCTCCAGCAGATCATTAAC
>CAIVXR010000002.1 GCA_903909925.1 uncultured beta proteobacterium
CACATTGTCGGCCCCGAGCGTGCCAGTCGAATTGCTCCAGGTGCTTCTTTTAAAAAAGAAGGTGGGCGCTTTACTTATCACAGCGATTCCCCGATTTCCCCAGTAAGCCCTTTGCGTTATATTTCTGAGGGTGTTGATCGTCTATGGCAAAAGCCCCCACGCAAAGTCTTGGGTCCGAACGAGCGCGTAACGGTGGATGACGCGATTCGTGCAGTGACTATTAATGCCGCTTATCAATTAATGTCTGACGATAAGATTGGTAGTCTTGAAGTGGGTAAGCAAGCTGACTTAGTGATCTTAGATAAAAATCCTCGCAAGACAAGCCCCGAGCAAATTGCTAATATCAAGGTCAGAGAAACTTGGATTGATGGTAAAAAGCAAGTCTGGTAATAGCTGGGTCTTAAATCAGCATTCTTGCTGAAAGTGCAAGGCAGTTTTGATGGTCTGGAAATGAATATCTACAGTAGATGCAATTTCCCTTCCATAGCCACCTGCCATCGATATCGCTACTGGCTGTCTATTATCTAAAGCGTACTGGAAAACCATTTCATCCCGCAGGCGCATTCCATCTTTGCTCATCTTGAGTCTGCCTAGACGATCGCCTTCATGAGGATCTGCTCCTGCAAGATAAATGAGGTAATCTGCTTTAAAGCGGAAACTAAGATCATCTAGGCATTGCTCTAAGGAAGCTAAGTAGGTTTGATCATTACATCCATCTGCTAACCCCAAATCCAGATCACTTTGCTCTTTCGTAAATGGGAAGTTATTTTCACCATGAATAGATAGCGTGAAAATTGAGGAATCATTTTGCAAAATAGAAGCCGTACCGTTACCTTGATGAACATCTAAATCAATAATTGCAATCTTTAGCTTTGAATTGATTTCTTTTTGCAGTGTGCGTGCGGCAATAGCTGAATCATTGAATACGCAAAAGCCACTACCCATCGCACGATAAGCATGATGGGTGCCTCCCGCTAAATTGACTGCAATACCTTCTTCAAGAGCACATTTTGCTGCAGCAACAGTCGCACCTGCTGAACGGCGAGAGCGCTCAACCATTTTTTCACTCCAAGGAAAGCCAATTTCTCTCTGCTCTTGAGGAGTGAGCTTTCCTTTAATGACGTTGCTAAGGTAGGTGGGGTCATGGGCATATAGTATTTGGGTATCACTTGCAGGCGGAGCTTCTACTAAATCGATGGCAGTAATAGTTTTTACAAGATCTCTTAAGCGAGAATATTTTTCCATCGGAAAGCGATGTCCCGCTGGTAGTGGCAATACAAAATGGTCTGTATAGAAGGCTTTCACTCTTCGCTTGAGTATTGACGCAAAATATCGAGAGGTACTGTTTTGAGGGCATTGATATGAGTACTCTCTAATTTGATTAAAGGTGCACAGTGCGCATTAACGGCTTCTACCCAGCGAGAAATACAAAGACACCATTGATCCCCAGCAACTAGCCCTGGAAAGTGGTACTCTGGCCGCGGGGTAATGAGGTCATTTCCCTTTTCAAGACTAAATTGCAAAAATTCTTTTGTGACAACAGCACAAACTAAGTGACTACCAACATCTTCTGCGTTGGTTTTACAGCAGCCATCTCTAAAAAAGCCTGTGATTGGCTCAAAGGAGCAGGGGATTAGAGGTTCTCCAAATACGTTTAAGGCAACTTCCTTTTGCATAGCATCTTTCAATAGTGGTGTCATCAGCCAGTTTATTGAATAAGGCTTAAACTTGCTTGGCTATGAAAGCATTAGAAAAACTCACCCTCTTTTATGACGGCGCTTGCCCTTTATGCCAAGCCGAGATTCTGTTTCTATCCAGAAGAAACCAGGCAGGGTTATTAGATTTCGTGGATATTAATTCTGAGCGCTTTGATTCTGCCAAGATTGGCGTTTCTTGTGAGCAGGCCTTAGCGGCAATGTATGGACAGTATGACAATGGCGTTTTAATCCAGGGTGTTACTGTCTTTTCAGAAGCATATCGCAGGGCAGATCTTCCATTTTTAGCCTGGATATTCTCCAGAAACGCATTGCAATCTATCTGGCAGCTTGCTTACCGTTTCTTTGCTAAAAATCGACATGCCATTTCTAGAATATTAGGTCCCACAGCTCTGCGTTTAGTCAAGGCTACAGCCTCAAAAAGCGCATCATGAGATTTCTCAAGATCCTTCTGACTTTTTATGCCTGCATCTCCTTACTGGTTTCTAATAGCTTTGCTCGAGATATCACTTATATGGATAGCGTATTAAATCCGGCACAACTTCAGGGTACTGGCAGACTCAATTGGTGGGGCTTTCATATTTATGATGTGTCTTTTTATCGTGCTGGTAATTCATCTTCCCCTGATTTTGCTCTTGACATTCGTTATCAAAAATCTTTCTCAGGCATTTCTATTGCCAATCGAAGTGCTGAAGAGATGAAAAAAATGGGTGTACCCGACGCTCAGGTAGCAGCATGGGGAAAAGAGCTTGCTAGTATTATCCCCAATGTAGAGCCTGGTCAGACTTTGACTGCTATCTATACACCAAAGCAAGGAACTATTTTTTATCATGATGGCAAACGTATCGCTCAAATTTCTGGCGCAGAATTTTCAAAAGCTTTCTTTGGTATTTGGCTTGACTCTAAAACGAGCATCCCAAAGTTACGTAATGAATTACTGGGTCAAGGTTGCCCACCACCACTTTTTACTGAGGCTTGCTAAATGAATATCTCTCTCTTTCTGAAGTCTCTCGCCACCATGATTTGCGCGCTAGTTATGCTTGGGTGTTCGGGCCCCCAGGTTCAGCAGTATGCAAATGAGAAGCCTGTATTAGATTTGAGCGAATATTTTTCAGGAACGATTGATGCATACGGAATCTTTACGGATCGTAGTGGTGCAGTAAAGAAGCGATTTACAGTCCTCATTAAAGCAGACTGGAAAGTAGTTGACGGCAAGAAGGTCGGCACTCTGGATGAGAGTTTTGATTATTCTGATGGGACTAAGCAAAAACGCATTTGGACTCTGACTGAGCAATCTCCTGGAAAATATATTGGCAAGGCAGATGATGTTATCGGCGTTGCACAGGGTGATTTAGCGGGTAATGCGTTAAATTGGACCTATACCCTAGCTTTACCAGTAGATGGCACCGTTTACCACGTGCAATTTAATGACTGGATGTACCTTATTAACTCAAAGGTAATGCTTAATAAGGCCAAAATGAGCAAGTTTGGCATAGAGCTTGGAGAGGTTACCTTGAGCTTTTATAAGCGCTAAGCAGATACCTTAAATTTGTGTCACACTTTCTGTGACGTGTGATGTAAAGGGGTCAAAGTACTCCTGGAAAACTTAAAAACTCATGGAGATGAATATGAATGCAAAATTGAAGCAAGTTGCGATTGGCTTATCTGCAGCAGGACTATTTACTCTAGTTGCATGCCAATCGATGGAGCAGGGCACAGGCCAAAAGGCGAGCGCAAGCCTAGACTCTAGATCGGGTTCTAAGGCGAAGGGTGAAGTAGCTTTTACCTGGCAAGGTAGCGATGTTTTAATTAATGGAAAGTTTTCTGGGCTTAAGCCAAATTCAGAGCAAGGCTTTCATGTTCATGAAAAAGGCGATTGTTCTGCACCCGACGCTACTAGTGCTGGTGGCCACTTTAATCCAGAGACTAAAAATCATGGCATGCCAAATAGCGGCATGAACCACGCTGGCGATTTACCGAATATCAAGTCTGATGCGAATGGTAATGCAACTTATACAGCTACATTGCATGGTTTTGCTGTCAATACAGGCCCTACTGGAATTGTGGGCCGCTCAGTGGTAGTGCATCGTGATCCTGATGACTATAAGTCTCAGCCGGCTGGTAATTCAGGTCCTCGAATTGCATGTGGCTTAATTAAGTAAATTATCACTTTAGGGTACGCAGGGGTTTAGATGAGAATAGAAGATACCGATCCAGCAAGGCATGCCGGTATTGAATATCCAATGGAAGTTGGAGCCCCTGTATTTGCTCCCATCAAAGTAGTTGAAGAAAAAGACAAGGCAGTAAATGTCGCGCGCCAAAATGCAAAGCAAGAGTACGAGCGCATCATGGAGCAAGCTGAGGTCCTGATGAAGCAGGCGCGTGCTCTACAGGCCAGGCTTGATGCTACCGAGATGGTGCATAGTGCGAAATTTAGTTTTAATCCAATTCATGGAAAAATTTATCATCTGTACTACGACAGCAGAAATGCCGTCAATGTACTGATTCAGAATGGCCCTCAAGACTGGAGTTGTGGTATTCCGGATACTTGGACTTATTCTATGGCGGTAAAGAAGTTAGGAGACAGTACTTGGGCTGTGATTGAAGCAGACGCTCTTACTGTATGATATTTTTTCTATTTAATAATTAATAAGGTAAGCCGTGACAAAAGCTCGAGTAGTTAGTCTTTCTGAATTAGGCAGTGCTGATGTAATTAAGGTGATTGACAAAGAATTACCAGCACCAGGAAAAGGTGAAGTGCAACTTCGTCAGACCGCCATTGGTTTTAACTTCATAGATATCTATCAGCGCTCAGGTTATTACCCGCTTGACCTACCTACGGGCCTTGGCCATGAGGCTGTGGGTGTAGTTGAGGCTTTGGGTGAGGGTGTGACAGGTCTTAAAGTAGGTGATCGTGTGATGTATATGAATGCCGGTATCGGTGCATATGCAAGCGTACGCAACGTTGCTGCTGATAAGTTAGTACCAGTGCCAAGTAATGTTTCTGATGAGGTTGCGGCAGCGGTATTCTTTAAGGCAATGACTGCGCAGTACCTTATTCAAAAAACCTATAAAGTAAAAGCGGGCGATATTGTTCTAGTGCATGCCGCCGCCGGCGGAGTTGGGCAAATTTTGGCTGGTTGGGCAAAAGCACTTGGCGCTTTTGTAGTCGGTAGTGTTGGTTCACAAGCCAAAGTGGCTACAGCTAAAGAAGCGGGATGCGATGCAGTAATTGATTACTCTATGCCAAATTGGGTTGATGAATTTATGAAAGCAACTGGCGGTAAGAAGGCAAATGTGGTGTATGACTCTGTCGCTAAAACAACCTTCATGGGCTCATTAGACTGCGTCGCTCCCTTTGGAACATTGGCTTTGTTTGGCGCTTCTTCAGGCTCTGCCCCAGAAATTCAGCCTGAGATTTTAAATAAGAAGGGCTGTCTATTTTTAACAAGACCTTCTGTATTTCCTCATAACGCTACACCAGCATTACTTCAAGAGAATGCAAAAGCAGTATTTGATGCGATTGCCAAGGGTTACGTCAAGGTCAAAACTGCCGCTACGTTTCCCTTGGAGCAAGCAGCTGATGCCCATCGAGCAGCTGAAAGTAGAAAGGTCTCTGGCGCTATCGTCATGATTCCTTAGCACTTTAAAGCGCCCATCTCAAGCCCCGCCTTTGCGGGGCTTTTTTATAGGTAGTTTTGGTGCGATGCCATATAGACCTACATTCTTATTTTGGGCTATAGTTTCTCAATCAATATTAAAAGTAATTGGGAGACGGCATATGAATAGCATTTCATTGAGAAGTTTAATTTTTACTTTCTTGGCTTCGACAGCTTTAATACTGGGTCCTGGGGTATCGAATGCCCAGACCTCAGCTGCTAGCAGTGTCCAAGGTAAGACTGAAATCTTATGGCTTGGACAAGCGGGTTTTCGGATTAAGACACCTGGCGGCAAGATCATCCTGATTGATCCCTGGATTACCGGTGGACCAAAAACTCCGCCTCAATATAAAAATGATTTAGCTGCAATTGGTCCCATTGATTTACTGATGGTTACCCATGCACACGTAGATCATATTGGTGATGCACCTGCCTTAGCGAAGATGAATAATACAAAGCTGTATGGACCAGCAGATATGGTAACGCCACTTATTACTTTGGGTGTATTGCCTGCTGATTTAACGCATCGTTTTAATAAGACGGGTCGTCAAACTCCCTTGCCTGGAATCAAGGTTACTGCTGTACAGGCTGACCATTCCTCTTTACTGCTTTGGAAAAACCCTGCAACTGACAAGAATGAATCTCATCCTGCTGGTGAAGCTGTGGGCTACATCATTGAATTAGAAAATGGCTTCAAGATTTGGCATATGGGAGATACCGG
>CAIVXR010000003.1 GCA_903909925.1 uncultured beta proteobacterium
AAAGCAATAAGTAAACCGATCGATAAATTCATGATGAACCTAGTAGCTGTTAAAGCTTCTCAAAAAGGGTTGAAGACTGCATTTTCGCAAAAATACTTTGGGCAGCCTGTAAAAGCGTCTGTGAGCGAGCCAATCCTGCTGAAGCTTCAGCAATATCGGTATCCAACAGGGTCGAGCGAGCATTTTCTAGATCAGTTAATTTACCGCCCACAGAATCTTGGGCATTAGTCACCTGTTTACTCATCAGGCCAGCTTTAACCTGGGCAGCCTTGACTTGGGTAATTGCGGCATCTAATGCCGCAACTTGATCGGATGTTGGCTGGATACCTGCATTCAGAGCTGTAGATATATCTTTTACAGCCTTAAGTACGTTTTGAGTGTGAGGAGGTAGACCAGAATCGACTGGCTTGTTTGAGTCTGGCAATCCGCCAGCACCGATATAAACGCCGATACTCTCTGATAGGCTAATACCTTCAGATATTGTTATGCCTGGCTCAATTTGCACTTGACCTAAGGTGGTATCGTAAGTTTGACCAGAATTATTTGGGTCTTTAAGAGGCTTTAAGATAGGCTGATTAGAGGCATCTTTTGCTGCGCTATATTGCGCAACAGAATCGCTCAAACTTTTTGCTTGTTGAGCCAAAGCAGCCAAATCACTTTGACCAGATGCGCCCTGAGCCTGAACTACAGTTTGCTTCAAAGCCGCCATCGCCGTATATATCGAAGACAATTGCGATGTAATGTTATCAAGGCGATTGGTCATCAACTCTTGATTAGTCTTATACATGTCGTATTGGGCTTTATCAAACGACAGTTTAAGACCTAAAGTAACAGCCTGAGGATTATCAGAGACTTGGGTATATTTTTTCCCAGAAGAAATTTGGGTCTGGAATTTGACAGCTTCACTAGAGTGATCCTGAATGGACTGAACGCCGGCGTCGAATATTTGTTGGCTACTGATTCTCATAAAAATCTCTCTTTATTAGGCGGCGTTCATTGCTGACAATAAAGTAGCAAACATTTGATTAGCAGTTTGCATTACTTTACTTGCTGCACCATAGAGTTGCTGGAACTTAACCAAGTTTGCAGCCTCTTCATCCAAATTCACTCCGGAAATGGATTGCTTACGATTATTTAACTGTGTAGTAATCGTTACGTTGGCATTATCTTGCGCCTTCCATGAGGCAATCGTTGACGCTACATTACTGGTAATGAGCGATAAAGGAGTACTGAAGCTAGATCGCTTGCCTTCAATAGCATTAGCAGCCGTTGAGTCAATTGATAGAACAGTATTAGTACCTGGAGCAATATTAGATACAAATAAGTTTGGATCCCAGCTTGCTCCATTGACGATTGCAGCTACATTTGCATCGTAATTAGCTGAGGTCGGATCTGACATGTCCATTAATTGAGTAGCGGTATAAGTACCAATGGCTGCAGGAGTCGTAGTAATAACGCTTGGGCCATTAGTCGTGGTGTTCTTATAACCAAAAATAGGGGTAATGCCTGTAGTTCCATCTTCCTGCTTTACCGTATTTACATCACGAGTAAAGGCTAAAGCAACGGAGCTAACTTGACGCTGAAGTTTTGGAATGAAGTCAGTCAAGATAGTGAAGGCTGCGCCAGCTTGACCTCCAGTAAAAGCAGTTTTAGCTGGAGCTTGATAAGTACCGCCGCCAACTTTCGTCAGCGTTGCCCCAACGGATGACAAAAAGCCAATATTGTGCTTGAGTCCATCACCTGATTGCAATTGGACGTTATATACCGAAGTACTTACATCCGTATTGACAAATTGGTTAGCTGTTTGACCATCAACTAATGCCATGCCACCAATCTGGAAAGTAGCTGTGCCATCTGCATTAATAATTGTTTTTCCGCCAAGCAGATCTTGGAGCTGCATCGTGAGGCGATCGCGCTCATCCAAAATATCCGCAGATGGAGTGGCATTACCTGGCACAGATCCCATCAAAATATTGAGATTAATTTTTGCCAAAGCTGGTGCAATAGTATTTGCTTGGTCCAGTATTGCCGTTAAATTTGCACGTGCACTAGAGTCCAGTTGACTAATCGTATCGCTAAATGTACTGATACGAGTAGCAACTTGTGTTGCACTAGCTGCGAAATTCTGAATATTTGTCGTGCTACTCGTGTCGGAAGCCAAAGTACCGGCAGCATTAAAGAAGCTAGACATCGAATCCGCAATGGAATTTGATGGGTCCATCATAGCCGTATCCAAGCCATTTACTGTCTGTAGTAGGCTAGACGTATAGCTTGACTTGCTCTTTTGATCACGCATCTGAGAGTCCAAAAGACCATCAGTAAAGCGGCTAAAGCCCTCTACTGAAAATGCGGTGTTACCAAAATCCCATGAATTTAAGGCTCGGTGGCTAACGATTGAGTTAGATTGGCGGCGTGTAAAACCTTCAACAGAGGCACCAGCAACGTTTTGGGAGGTTACAGTCATTCCAGCAGAGGCTGCTTCAAGAGCAGAGTATGCTGAATTAATGATTGAAATGTTGTTTACGCCCACGATATCCCTATTTGCTGAGTTTTACTTCTGTCTTACAACCAGCACTGCCTCTACTGCCCTGGCTATACCTACACAGATATATACGGACATTTAGAGTAAAACTTTAGTTTTTGGCCTTGATTTGCGCAGCCACATCAGCCTGTCTAAGCAGCTGTTCTGTCATTTTTTTGGCAAATCCAAGACCATTACCCTGGGTAATCATTGCGGCAACCTGATCATCAACCATATCGGTATAGCCAGTATTGATTGATTTTTGTTTATCCGGATCAAAACTGGAGTTACGCATTTCACGGAGCATCTGACGTACTAAAGTCGTTTCAAATCCGCGAGCAGCCTCTTCCACCTTCTGACGATAGTTAGAGGTAGTAGTAGGTGTCGCTAATTGATTAGCTGAAGCACCTAACTCCCATGGGGAAGATGACGTATTAACCGTTGTCATGATTAAATTACTTCGATATCCGCTTTAAGTGCACCAGCAGTTTTCATAGCCTGAAGAATGGCAATTAAATCCTGTGGTGTGGCACCAAGCATATTCAAAGCCTTAACCACTGACTCAAGTGATGCACTTGGGCCAGAAAATTTAAATGCATTCTCAGAACCCCGATCAATATTTACATTATCAACAGCAGTAAATGTGGTC
>CAIVXR010000004.1 GCA_903909925.1 uncultured beta proteobacterium
GGGATCATTAATTTTCAAACTATGAGGACCAAACGCCGCCAGAGAGAAACACATCGCCATCCGATGGTCGTCGTAAGTATCAATGCCTTCACTTGGTGATTTCCAATCACGATGTGCTGGCGCATTCACCACAAGATAGTCAGCGCCTTCTTCAACGGTCGCACCAACTTTTTTTAATTCGGTTGCCATGGCAGCGATACGATCAGTTTCTTTCACGCGCCAACTCGCAATATTATTTAAACGTGTCGGACCTTCTGCAAAGAGTGCAGCTACTGCAAGAGTCATTGCTGCATCAGGTATCTCAGTGCAATCGATCGTGATGCCATTAAGTTTGCCGCTTGCGTTCTTTACGCCAGCCACTTCAATCCAGTCTTCGCCAGTAGTGATATTGGCGCCCATTAAAGCCAGAGCATGCGCGAACGCCACATCACCCTGAATACTGTCTTTACCAACACCAAGAACTCTCACGGGGCCGTTGCCAATCGCACCAAGGGCAAGGAAATAGGAAGCTGACGAAGCATCACCTTCGACTGATAAATCACCAGGGCTCTTGTATACGACCTCCGATGTTTTGGCTGGAATAACAAATGATTGCGTATCAGGGCAAGTAACATTGACGCCAAAACGCGCCATGAGCTTTAGGGTGATATCAATATACGGACGTGAAATTAACTCACCGACAACTTCAATACGAAGCGGTTTATTTGCTACCAAAGGCAAAGCCATCAACAAGGCCGTTAAGAATTGACTAGATACATCCCCGCGCACTTTAACAACTTCTTTAACCTGAATCTCTGCAGCAGAAATCTGAATCGGCGGATAACCTTCTACTAATTCGTATTCAATCTTAGCGCCCACTTGACGCAAGCCGTCAACTAAATCCTGAATCGGCCTCTCATGCATGCGAGCAACGCCAGATAAGCGATAGTCTCCGCCCTGCATTGCAAGCGCTGCAGTCAAAGGCCGAATGGCTGTGCCAGCATTACCCATAAAGAGATCTGCCTTAAGCACCGGAAAGCGGCCACCGCAGCCCTCAACCACGCAAACCTTGTCAGCTTGATCGATAACAGTAAGGCCAAGCTGACGCAATGCATTGCGCATCACCTGCGTGTCATCTGCATCGAGCAAATTCTTTAAGGTAGTGGTGCCGCTAGAAAGTGCAGCTAGAAGTAGAGCTCGATTAGAAATACTTTTAGAACCAGGCAAAACAATCGAGCCTTGAGCTCGCTTGAATGGTCCAATCTGAATGCTTGGCAAATGAGCCATCAAGCCTCATCCAAATCTTGACGCGCTCTACTTGCCTGATTAAATAACTTTTCTAAACCAGTACCATCGCCCTCAGCAACTAATTTGCGCATATGGTTCACGATCAATAAGTATTGATCTAACTCCTTGAGAATGGCAGTACGGTTACCTAAACAAATATCGCGCCACATTTCTGGGCTAGATGCTGCAATACGTGTGAAGTCCTTAAAGCCAGCACCCACATGGCCGAGTTTTTGATCAGCATCTTCTGAGTTGACCACGCTAGCCATTAAGGCATAAGAAAGCAGATGCGGCAGATGGGATACAGCAGCATAAATAGCATCGTGTTGCACACTGCCAATCTTTTTGACTGTCGAACCAACAGCCTCCCAAAAACCAGTGATCAACGCAGTATCTTGGGGGGAGTTTTCTTGTAATGGGCAAATAATGGTGTGTTTACCCTGAAACAAATCTGCTTTGGCAGCGCTCGCACCGTGCTGTGCACCACCAGCAATCGGATGGACAGGCACAAACTGACATACTTTCTTACCCAACACTTCTTTTGCAGCCAAGATCACATCGCCCTTAGTGCTACCGGCATCAGTAATCATAGTTCTAGGTTCAAGATGCGGCTCAATCACTTCAAAAGCAGAGCGCATTTGTGCAACCGGTATACAAAGCACAATCACATCTGATTGCTTGGCAGCCCCTACTAAATCCACCACGCCATCGATTGCACCCATCTTTTGCGCTTGATCTAAATTAGTTTTACTACGACCAACGCCAAGTACTTGAGTTACTACACCTGCTTTCTTCAGGGCTAAGCCCAGAGAAGCACCGATTAAGCCAACACCAACGATGGTGACGGTACCGTAATTACTTGAAGGGTTAATGATGGCCATAGATATCTGTCTTTTTGCTATTTCGCCATGATAACTTTGAGTGCGTCAATAAAAGCCGCATTCTCTTGGGGTAAACCAATTGAGATGCGCAACCATTGTGGCAGCCCGTAATTACCAACCGGTCGCACAATAATGCCGCGTTTGAGTAATTCCAAATTAATACGATCGCCCGCCTGATCGTCATCACCCACCTTGACCAAGACAAAGTTGCCGGCAGATGGTAAGTAAGTGAGATTTAATTGATCAAACGCTGTAGTCAGCTGTTGATATCCTGTGCGATTAAGCTCAAAACCTTCTTGTAAAAATGCTGCGTCCTGTAATGCCGCGATCGCTGCCGCTTGAGCAAGACTATTGACATTAAACGGCTGACGAATGCGATTGAGTAAATCTGTTAAGTGCGGTTGTGCGACACCGTATCCAATTCTCAAGCCCGCAAGACCATAGGCTTTAGAGAAGCTACGCGACAAAATCATATTGGGGAA
>CAIVXR010000005.1 GCA_903909925.1 uncultured beta proteobacterium
TAATAAATCCTGGATGCCCTGAAGATCAACTTTTTTCTGACCGTAAGACCTTAACCACTCAACCCAATCAGGGCGAGCATTGAGCCACCGCCGCGCATAGGTGGAATGCTGCTCTAAAAACGTAATTTGCCGAGAAAAATCATCCATTCCCCCATCTTAATGCGTACCCTAAAGCTCATGGCGGAAGCTTGGCGATCGACTAATGGCTGAAGGATAATAGGGGCCATGCTGCAAAACATCATTCCGCCTCGCCTCAAGAGCGTGCTTGCTAAACGTCCTCAAGGTTCTGGTAGGCCTTGGCGCAAACGCATTCTTATTCTTTGTGGCTTTGTTTTGGCTCTATTTGTGATTGGCCACTTTGGTATTCGTTTCATTATTTGGCCCCAAATTGAGAAATCTAAGGCCTCGGTTGAAAGACTCATTAGCGCTCGTATCGGTGCAGATGTCACCATGGATGATTTGAGGGTTTCTTGGATTGGCATCAGACCTGAATTTGAAGTTGATGGACTGCGCTTTAATAACCCGGATAAAGCAAGCCCTTTTTTACAAATAGAAAAAATTCGTGGCGAACTTAGCTGGAATTCTTTTTACTACTTAGCGCCTTATTTTCATGAGCTGAACTTTGAAAATGCAGAAATTTATGCCCAGCGTGATAGCAAAGGCATCATCAGTGTTGCTGGAATTCCTATTCACGGTAATTCAGATGATCATGGATTAGAAAATTGGCTACTATCTCAAGATAAGATTGCTGTTAGCAATGTCAAGTTGTTTTGGACAGATAAGTTAGACAAAAAACTGACTACCTCTATTGAGATTCAAAACCTAGAGCTGAGTAACGGAATTCGCAGTCATCAGGCTTTACTTAAAACAACTACTCCATGGACCAGTGGCCCCTTAGGAATTAAGGCTGATTTTGTCCATCACCTAGGTGGTCAAGCTGGTAATTGGCGCGACTGGATTGGAACTATTTCTTGGAACGTAGTCGACCTTAATTTGAGTCAAATTGCAAAAGAGTTTTCTCTTCCACTAAATACATTAGAGGGAAAGCTTATCTCTAATGGAAAGCTAAAACTCGATAATGGTCAGCCAGATGGGGGAGATGCCTTCATAGCTGCAGACAATCTCATTATTCAACTCGCAAAAAATGAAGATGCTATTGCTTTGGGTAGACTAGAGACCAATCTCACCCAAGAAAATGATAGTGGCTTGATTTCCATAACCACCAAGACATTTGCATGGCGAGAAATAGCGGGCCCAAAAACTGCGCCATTAGAAAATTTAAGTCCAATGACGTTTAGTTGGAGGCCCCCTGGAGCTGATGGTGAGATTAAAGAGTTTGGATTTTCTTCCCCTAAAATTCTGGTTGAAGATGTAGCTCTGTTCGCCTTAAATTTACCCTTATCAAAAAAAGTTCATCAATGGATAAAAGCTTCTCAGGCTGACGGTGAATTACAAGATCTTGATATTCGCTGGTCTGAAAGCAAATCCGCTTTATCAGCTCTTAATATTCCTGGCGGCTGGTTTAAATCGAATAAGCTAGATTTTTCCGTTAGCGCAAAGTTGGTAAACCTGAGCTTTATTGGCATTGATAAATCTATGCCATCGGCTTCAAATCTTTCAGGATCCATCACTAGTGATCAGAATCAAGGAAGCTTCTCAATTAATTCTAATGACCTAGAGTTAGATATCAATGATTTATTAGTCGACCCTAAAATTAAATTAGATCGGGCCAACGGGCAGGTGACTTGGTCTAAGAAAAAGGGTAATTGGGTAATTAATGCTAAACAACTTGCGTTAAGTAACCCAGAAATAGATACCACCCTAGATATTAATTACATCATCGGTGATGCCAAAAAACCGGATCAGATGACGCTAGATATGAACTTCGCAAGGGCTAACTTAAATACTGCACACCGCTACTTACCGCTTGGTATGGGGCAGGATGCAAGGCTCTATTTAAGTAAAGCATTCTCTGCGGGCAGCATACAGAAGGGTAGCCTTCATATCAAGGGTGATCCCAATGGTGTTCCCTTTCCTAATAGCGCCAATGGAGAATTCACCTTAAATCTACCGATCACGGGAGCGACATTTAGTCCCGTTCCATTATTGCCAAGCAATCAAGGTGTTTGGTCTGCATTTAGTAAAGTCAACGGTGTCATTGACATGCAAAACTCTCGCTTAACCGTTGATATTTCTCAGGCCAGCTACAAAGATGTTGCACTGAATAAATTTCATGCAGAAATTCCGAGTGTTAGCGCAAAACAATTGGTTTTATCGGTGAATGGTAATGCCCAAGGTAATGCGCCACAGATGCTGGAGTATTTATTCGCTTCCCCATTTGGCAAAAAACAAAGTAAGTTAGAGAAGAATTTACGAGTTAGTGGCCCCCTCAATCTTGATCTAGGCTTAAAGGTACCTCTCTCAAATAATAGTGAAACGAATGTCGATATCAAGCTAGATTTATCTGGCAATAAAGCACAGTGGGCCAATTTACCGCCACTTGAAAATCTCAAGGGCAAATTACGAATCACTGAGATTAATCCGCAATTTGAAGATCTCACTGCTAACTTCTTAGGCGGCTCTTTGAAAATTAGTAGCGCTGCCGCGGAGCTAGGAAAACAAAACTTCAATATTGTGGGCGATATTGAGGCGAACTTTATTAAAGACTACCTTGTCAACACTATGAAAACTGAGTCGACCTCAATTCTTGAGGCAATGAGTGGCTCAGCAAAATATGAAGGCTCTCTGAGCTTCAACAAAACAGGTAGTGAGACAAATCTCAAATTTGATTTAACCAATTGGGCAAGCGCAGCTCCAGCACCTGCGAAAAAGTTGATGGGTACACCTATGACGGGTCAGATTACTCTTAAAACTATATCGAATAATCAATCTGGGGTAAATCGCCTAAGCTGGAATGGCAAGCTTGGTGATATGTACATAGTTCAAGGAGATTTGAATGCTGATGATGAATTGCGCTATGCCTTAGGCATAGGTGCGCCAGCAATCCTATCTCAACCCGGGTTCCAACTTAATCTAGCAAGTAATGAACTCAATTTAGATGATTGGTTAGATTTTTTCAGAAAGCAGAAACAGAAAAATGTCATCTCCAAAGTAGATGATTCCAGCGCAAATAATATTTATGTGGCTGCACAAGTGAAAAAGCTCACCTTATTTGATCGCACCTGGCAAGATACAAACTTATCTGCGAGTAATAGAAATATCGACTGGCGCTTGCGCATCAACTCACCGCTCATTGCTGGACAAATTCAGTATCAGATGCCCAATAACATCCATGCAAGCGGCCTGATCAGCGGTCATTTGAGTCGACTTAAAGTGCCAGATGAGCCTATTAGCGTGGCAGATGCAAAAGGTCCCTCTACAGATGCTACCAAGTCAATACAGAAAAATAATGTTGGGAAAAGTAAGCTCTCCCCGAATGCAATCCCAAGCTTAGACTTAACCATTGATGACTTTAATTGGTCAAAAGCTCATCTTGGGCAAACCAAGCTCAAAACCAAGACTAGCAATAATCTGCTAACAATTGAGACTATTCAATTTAATAATCCTCAAGGCAGTTCAACCACCTCAGGCCAATGGATTGGCGCTACTACAAATCAGCAAGAGCACAGCAATATTAATATCGATTTAGATGTCAAAGATGCTGGCTTGATTGTTGCTAACTGGAGCTCAGAAAAATCAGTTGAGGGTGGTCAAGGCAAAATAACAGCGAATGCAGAGTGGGATGGCTCGCCCTTTAAACCCAAATACGAAACGCTTACCGGCAAGATCAACTTAAATCTTGAAAAAGGTCGCCTACTGGAAGTAAATACTAGTGGCGCACAAATTCTGGATGTGCTCAGTCTACAAAGTCTATTTAGATTTGCGACTCTAGATCTTCAAGGTAGTCTTGGTAATATTGTTAGCAAGGGAACTCCTTTTAATAGCATCAACGCAAGCTTTGATATTAGCAATGGCATTGCCCAAACCAAGCAGTTCACCATGAGCTTAGATCAGGCTAGAGTAGCTATGACGGGACAAATCAATATCCCAAAAGAATCGCAAGATCTGCGCGTTACTATCTTTCCAACCATTGATGCTACCGCCGGCTCTTTGGCTGCGTTTGCAATTAACCCGATTGTTGGATTGGGCGCATTAGTTGGCCAATACCTCATTACCAATCAGATTAATCGCAATCTCCAATCTGATTATTTAGTGCAAGGCTCTTGGGATAAGCCAGAGGTTATCCCACTGGATCAAAAAGGCCAGCCAATTGATGCGAAAACTTTAGATACGATACGAAGTAAAGATTTGCTCAAAGAACAAAGTAAACCTGGCACTAATAGCACCCCAGCATCCAAACCGCAGACACAGACTTTATGAGCACACCAGCAAATTTTGCAGAATTGAAGATTGCCGCAATTCAAATGGTATCTAGTACATCACCACAAGAGAACCTAGCAACGGCCGAGAAGCTTATCAAAGCAGCAGCTCACGATGGAGCGCAGCTTGTAGCGCTACCAGAGTACTTTTGCATCATGGGACTGAAAGACACGGATAAAGTTCGTGCCAGGGAAAAGTTAGGAATTGGTCCGATTCAAGAAAAGCTTGCGGCGCTCGCTAAAGGCAGTGGGGTTTATTTAATCGCGGGAACTATCCCTCTTGAAGCTAAAGATCCAAATAAAGTATTAAATACAACTCTGGTCTTTAACCCAGATGGACAACGAATTGGACGCTATGACAAGATGCATTTATTTGGATTTCAGACGAGCACAGAGCGTTATCAAGAATCCGAAACTATTGAGGCTGGTGAACAACCTGGCATTCTGAAGATCAATATCAGCAATACTGAATGGACTTTTGGTCTAAGTATCTGCTATGACTTGCGTTTCCCAGAACTCTATCGTGCTCTAGGGCAAGTCGATTGTCACATCATTCCTGCTGCCTTTACCTATACAACTGGCAAAGACCATTGGGAAATTCTATTGCGGGCTCGCGCTATTGAAAACCAATCTTATGTACTGGCATCAGCGCAAGGCGGCATTCACCAAAACCAAAGGCGCACTTGGGGCAATACCATGTTGATCGACCCTTGGGGTGATGTTCTAAGCTTGCTTCCCGAGGGAGAGGGGTTTATTTCTGGGGTATTAAGCAAAGATAAATTAAACGAGGTACGCTCTAAGCTACCAGCACTTGCGCATCGCAAGCTTTAAAGAAAGATTTGCCGAATCACATGAATGCACCTGAAGCACTATTCCCAGCCAATTGGACTAAAGCCAAAAAGCAAGCAGACCTCCTAAAAGTAGCCAAATCCATTCTGCTTGAGCCGACTGGGCTCTCAGAGCAAGATCTTCACAAAACATTTGGCAGCATGTTTACCCACCGTCTAGATGATGCTGATTTGTACTTTCAACATACTCGCAGTGAAAGTTGGAGTCTTGAAGAAGGTATCGTTAAATCTGGGAGTTTTAATATTGACCAAGGTGTGGGCGTGCGAGCTATTTATGGCGATAAAACTGCCTTTGCCTACTCAGACGAAATTAATCTAGAGGCACTGAACAAAGCTGCTAAAGCTACCCGTGTCATTGGCCCTCAAGGGGGGAAACAAGCGGTTGCTAGCAAACTATTCAATCCAATATCTAACAAACTCTACTCCGACATGAATCCTTTGGATTCATTACAGCCAAAGGAAAAAATTGCTCTCTTAGAGAGTATTGAGCGTCGTGCGAAAGGGCGTGACCCGCGCATTATCCAAGTGATGGCAAGTCTTGCAGGCGAGTTCGATGTTGTTCTAGTTGTTCGTGCAGATGGTTTACTTGCTGCAGATATTAGGCCGCTAGTACGCGTATCCGTCCATGTCATTGCAGAACAAAATGGTCGCCGTGAATCTGGATCTTCAGGCGGTGGGGCAAGACATGACTACCATTATTTTAATAACGCCCTGATTAATCAATACGCAGATGAAGCAGTTGATAGCGCTTTAATAAACTTAGAGTCGCGTCCTGCACCCGCAGGTCCAATGACAGTTGTGATGGGGCCAGGTTGGCCTGGCGTACTGCTACATGAGGCTGTGGGTCATGGCCTTGAGGGTGATTTTAATCGCAAAGGTTCTTCTGCTTTTGCAGGTCGTATCGGGCAACGCGTAGCTGCTAAGGGTGTCACTGTGGTTGATGACGGCACTTTATCTGGTCGGAGAGGATCCCTCAACATTGATGACGAAGGCACTCCTACTCAATGCACTACTTTGATTGAAGATGGAATCTTGAAGGGCTACATTCAGGATAGTCTGAATGCGCGCCTCATGAAAATGCCTTTGACAGGTAATGGACGCCGTGAAAGTTTTGCATCACTGCCAATGCCCCGTATGACAAATACGTATATGTTGGCAGGCAAAGATGATCCTAAAGAAATTGTGGCTAGTATCAAGCGTGGTCTCTATGCGGTTAATTTTGGTGGCGGCCAAGTAGATATTACTAGTGGCAAATTTGTGTTTTCGGCATCAGAAGCCTATTGGGTTGAAAACGGCAAAATTCAATATCCTGTCAAAGGTGCCACCATTATTGGTAGTGGCCCAGAGTCCCTCAAACAGGTTTCCATGATTGGCAATGACCTCAAATTAGACGGCGGCATTGGGGTTTGCGGCAAGGAAGGGCAAAGCGTTCCGGTCGGGGTTGGGCAGCCTACTTTGCGCATCGATAGCCTGACCGTTGGTGGAACTGCCTGATATTAGTGAATTACGGCTTAAAATAACCCTATGAGCCAACAAAATACTAATCCCGCTAATTGGTACTCTGCCGTTGATAAGACGTCAGACACTGACGATCAACGCATTGATAAAATTACTGTCCTGGCTCCGCCAGAGCATTTAATTCGCTTCTTTCCGATCTCCGGAACGCCAACCGAAGCATTGATCAGTAAAACCCGTAAAAAGATTCGCGACATTATTCATGGGAAAGATGACCGTCTGCTTGTCATCATTGGGCCTTGCTCAATTCATGATCCACGAGCTGCACTCGAATATTGTCAACGCCTCTTAGCTGAGCGCGTGCGCTTTGCTGGCGAATTAGAAATTGTGATGCGTGTCTATTTTGAAAAGCCACGCACTACTGTTGGTTGGAAAGGCTTAATCAACGACCCCTATTTAGATGAGAGCTATCGCATTGAGGAAGGTCTGCGTCTTGCACGTCAAGTTCTGATGGAAATTAATCGTCTCGGCATGCCAGCAGGTAGCGAGTTCCTTGATGTGATTTCTCCACAATATATAGCTGACCTCATCTCTTGGGGTGCGATCGGCGCTCGCACTACTGAAAGTCAAGTTCATCGCGAACTCGCTTCTGGTTTATCTGCGCCGATTGGATTTAAGAATGGTACCGATGGCAATATCAAAATTGCAACTGATGCTATTCAAGCAGCAGGGCGTCCACACCACTTCTTATCTGTTCACAAAAACGGTCAAGTATCCGTTGTTGAAACTAAGGGTAATAAAGACTGTCACGTCATTTTGCGTGGCGGGAAAGAGCCTAATTATGAAGCGGCACATGTCAAAGCAGCCTGCGCTGAGCTAGCAGCAGCAAAGCTTCCAGCCAGTTTGATGATTGACCTATCGCACGCCAACTCAAGTAAGAAGCATGAGCGGCAAATCGTTGTGGCTGATGATATTGCCAAGCAAATTGAGTCTGGTTCACAGGAGATTTTTGGTGTGATGGTGGAAAGTCATCTTCATGATGGTGCTCAGAAATTTACACCCGGCAAAGATGATCCAAGCAAACTGGAATACGGCAAGAGTATTACCGACGCCTGCATTAATTGGGATGATTCAGTCAAAGTACTTGAGCGTTTAGCTGTTGCAGTAAAAAAACGCAGAAGTAAGAAAAAATAATATTAGCAATACAGGCAATGCTAAAAGAGACTAATTTATTTAGTCTCTTTTTTTTCGTGCTTCCAAAGCACATCTGTACCACCAGCTGCACGATTTAAAATACGTGAAAGTACAAACAATAAATCGGATAAGCGATTGACATACTGACGAGGAGCATCATGCAAAGGTTCTGCCCAACCCAGGCGGACAATCGAACGCTCAGCTCTTCTGCAAACAGTGCGGCATACATGTGCTTGCGCAGCAGCACGAGTACCACCAGGCAGAATGAATTCAGTCAAAGGGGGTAATTGTTTGTTGTAACTCTCTAGCCATATATCTAACTGGGCTACGTGGTCTGGCTTGAGGAGTTTGTAATTAGGGATACAAAGCTCGCCGCCCAGGTCAAATAAATCATGTTGTACCTGTAAGAAAAGTGCTGTTAGCTCAAGCGAAATGGCCTTTGGGATGTCTTCAGTCATCAAAACACCGATTTGGGAGTTCAGCTCGTCCACATCGCCCATGGCACAAATCCGCAAATGATCCTTCTCAACGCGACTTCCGTCACCCAAGCCAGTCATGCCAGCATCGCCCGTTCTAGTGGCGATTTTTGATAATCGATTTCCCATGAGCTTAATTATAGGTAAATGGCTAAAATGATTGTTATGAACATGGTGACCCCTCCCCCCGATTTAGCTGCTATCAGCGCACTTCAGTCCAAACTGGTTAAGGCCTTGCGCCCTATTCTTCCAGAGCACGCCCTGCTTTGGGAGCCTGAGGACACCATTCCCTACGAATGTGACGGTTTGGCTGCCTATAAGCGTATGCCGCTGGCAGTGGCTCTGCCAGAAACGGAGGCGCAGGTTGCGCAAATTCTCAAAATTTGCTTTGAGATGCAAGTCCCAGTAGTTCCTCGTGGATCTGGAACTGGACTGTCTGGTGGAGCTATGCCTATTTCTCAGGGCTTAGTGCTTTCCCTTGCCAAGCTCAAGAAAATTCTGAGTATTGACCCATTTACTCGAACTGCAGTGGTTCAACCTGGGGTGCGCAACTTAGCTATCTCTGAAGCCGTTGCTCACCTAGGTCTTTACTACGCTCCAGACCCCTCATCACAAATTGCATGTTCGATTGGGGGCAATGTGAATGAAAACTCTGGTGGCGTGCACTGTCTAAAGTATGGTCTGACTCTACATAATGTTCTGCGCGTACGCGGCATTTTGATGAATGGCGAGGTTGTGGAGTTTGGCAGCTTAGCTCCAGATTCCCCTGGTTTAGATTTACTCGCCATCGTTCTAGGTAGCGAAGGCATGTTAGCGGTTGTCACCGAAGTGACCGTGAAATTAGTCGCCAAACCAAAATTAGCGCGCGTCATCATGGCTAGTTTTGACGATATCGAGAAAGGTGGCAATGCTGTTGCAGCGATCATTGCTGCAGGCATTATTCCTGCTGGTTTAGAAATGATGGATCAAGCCACAACACGAGCTGTAGAAGAGTTTGTCAATGCTGGATATGACTTAGAGGCAGTAGCTATTTTGCTTTGTGAATCGGATGGAACACCTGAAGAGGTGGCTGAAGAAATTGAACGCATGACAAAAGTACTTGAAGAATCAGGCGCTAGTGGTATTCGGATTTCTAGAGATGAGACTGAGCGCTTGAAATTTTGGAGTGGTCGTAAGAATGCTTTCCCAGCTGCAGGAAGAATCGCTGCTGATTACTACTGCATGGATGGAACTATTCCACGCAGGCATATTGCGACTTTACTTAAGCGTATCCAAGGTATGGAAAAGAAATATGGCTTGGGTTGCTTAAATGTTTTCCATGCAGGCGATGGCAATATGCATCCCTTGATTTTGTTTAATGGCGCTGATGAGGAAGAATGGCATCGCGCTGAAGAATTTGGAACCGATATTTTGGAGGCTTGCGTTGAGCTTGGTGGCACTATTACCGGCGAACATGGAGTTGGCCTTGAAAAAATTAATTCTATGTGTGTTCAGTTTGGTGAAGGTGAGCGCGAATCTTTCTGGGGTGTGAAAAGCGCTTTTGATCCAGAAAAATTGCTAAATCCAGATAAAGCCATTCCAACCTTAAGTCGTTGTGCTGAATATGGTCGTATGCGCATTAGTGGAGGCAAACTGCCGCATCCAGAACTAGAGCGCTTTTAATGAATGCTACCAATCCTGCCATTGAGGCATTTCGTGAGCAGATCCTAAATGCAGCAAGCAATAAAACTCTGCTCTCTATTGAGGGCGGCGGCACAAAATCTTGGTATGGCAATGTCAATACTCATGCCAAGCTAGATACCCGCACCTACTCCGGCATTCTGGAATATCAACCGGAAGAATTAGTCATTACTGCTTGTGCAGGCACGCCCCTAATAGAGATTGAAGCAGCCTTGCGAGAAAAAAATCAGATACTAGCATTTGAACCACCCCACTTTGGTGAGCAGGCGACCTTTGGTGGCGCGATTGCTGCTGGCCTGGCAGGTCCTGGTCGTATCAGCGTTGGCAATTTTCGGGACTTTGTTTTAGGTACACGTATTCTGGATGGCAAAGGACAGGATTTATCTTTTGGCGGACAGGTGATGAAAAACGTTGCTGGCTACGATATTTCTCGCTTATTACCAAACTCTATGGGCACCCTCTCATTACTTTTAGAGGCATCCGTCAAAGTATTACCAAAACCAGCGGCCACCGCAACACTACGTTGCCAGATCTCGCAAGAAAAAGCTTTGCGTATTTTAAATGAGTGGGCCGGTCAGCCATTGCCCCTTTCCGCGAGCTGTTGGATTGGCAATACTACCGGTGAAGGTCAATTAACGATTCGTTTAGCAGGTGCGGCGGCGGCAGTCAAAGCCGCAATTCCTTTAATGAACTCCCTAGTCAATGCTAGCGAAGTAGATCCCCAATCTGCAGATACATTTTGGAATGATTTACGCGAACATAAGTTATCGGCATTTGATAATCTCGCCGCCGATCAAACGCTCTATCGCTTAGCTTTACCTGCAGCCTGTGGGTTACTCACCATTCCCGGAGCAAGCAATGAAATTGTTTTGGAATGGCACGGGCAACAGCGCTGGATCAAGGCCCCTGGTGATGAAGCTACATTTGCTTTAATCAAACAACTCGCAATCAACCATGGTGGACATGCAACTCGCTTTAAACAGGGCGCAAGTGTAAATCCTGGATTCCAACGCTTCACTTTATTGAGTGAACAACCTCACTCTAAAGCTCTCGAGCTTGTACAAGAGCGTCTGAGATCTGCATTTGATCCTAATGGCGTATTTGCAACTAAACGTCTTCCATAAGCATCTCTATGTACACTCAACTTGCCCCCCAATTTGCAAATACTCCCGAAGGAATAGAGGCAGCTAGCATTCTGGGTAAATGTGTTCACTGTGGTTTTTGTACAGCAACTTGTCCAACCTACCAGATACTGGGTGATGAACTCGATGGCCCACGCGGTCGCATCTATCTCATTAAGCAAATGGCTGAAGGTACGGCGCCCACAGAAAAAACCCGTATGCACTTAGATCGGTGCCTGACTTGCCGCAATTGTGAAAGCACCTGCCCTAGCGGCGTGCAATACGGCAACTTGGTAGATATAGGCCGCAAGTGGGCTGAAGACGAGACACCCAAACGCCCTCTTGGTGAGCGCTTAACACGCTGGGCCCTAAAAGAAGGTCTGACTAAGCCAGCATTATTTAATTCAGCGATGACTTTAGGTCGCTTAGTGCGGCCACTGATGCCAAGTAGCATCAAACGTAAGATTCCCCAAGTCAAGAGCAAGGGCTTAGCTCGCTCAACAGATCCTTATGAAAGGCCTACTACTTCACATAATCGCAAAATGCTGATTCTGGAAGGCTGCGTTCAACCAGGTATGTTGCCAAACATCAATTCAGCAACTGCACGGGTTTTAGATGCATTGAAAATTCAGCTCATTAGCGCTCCAAATGCTACTTGCTGTGGTGCCTTACGCTATCACTTAAATGATCAAACAGGCGGCCTAGAAAATGCCAAGCAAAACATCGATGCTTGGTGGCCGTTAGTTGAAAGTGGTGTTGAAGCAATTGTGATGACTGCCTCAGGTTGTGGCGTGATGGTCAAAGATTATGGTCACCTCTTTGCAAACGATCCTGCCTATGCTCTCAAGGCTAAAAAGATATCTCATTTAACTAAAGATATTTCTGAAATACTGCCTGACTTGCAAAATGAATTAATTGAGTTAATTGGTACAGATCAAAAACCTGGCGTGGTTTATCACCCCCCTTGTACCCTGCAACATGGCCAACAAATCTGCGGCAAAGTAGAAGGCTTGTTATCTAGCATTGGTATTGGTGTTCGCTTATGCGCCGACAGCCATCTGTGCTGTGGCTCTGCAGGTACCTATTCAGTAACTCAGCCTAAGCTCTCAGAGCAGTTACGCAAAAATAAGTTAAGCCATTTGAATGCTGCCTGCGAAGAATCCGGTGCCCAAGTCATTGTTTCTGGAAACATTGGTTGTATTACCCATCTTCAACAAGAAGATACGCCAGTACTACATTGGATTGAGCTTGTTGATCAACTGATCAGTAAATCCTCCAAGGCCATATGAATTCAATCGTTGTCAACCTCATGCAGGTAAGGCAGCGCATTGAGCTTGCTTGTTTGGCAGCAAAGCGTGAGCCCGAAGAGATCGAACTCTTAGCGGTTAGTAAAACCTTTCCAACTTCAGCAATTGAAGAGGCTATGCATGCAGGGCAATCTCATTTTGGTGAAAACTACGTTCAAGAGGCTGTTGAGAAAATTACTCAACTCACTAAATTACGTCCCTGGCTAGTGTGGCACTTCATGGGCCCACTCCAAAGCAATAAGAGCAGAGAAGTAGCAGAGCATTTTGATTGGGTACATAGCGTTGATCGTCTCAAAATTGCAGAACGGCTCTCTGCACAACGCGGTGAATTTCCTAACTTAGCGGAATTACAGTTGTGTGTTCAGGTTAACGTCAGTGATGAAGATAGTAAAAGTGGTGTACCTCTTTCTGAGGCCCAGGCAATCTGTGATTCCATTTCACAATTACCCAATATCGTTCTCAGGGGTTTAATGGCTATTCCCGCTCCAAGCGCAGACAAAGCTGAACAGCGCAAAGCCTTTGCCCAGGTCCAAGATTGCTTTAAAAAGATTCGGATGGCTAGATCAACAGATTTCAGGTATCAATTTTTTGATACCCTCTCGATGGGTATGTCCGATGATCTTGAGGCCGCTATCGCCGAAGGCAGTACCATTATTAGGGTTGGAACTGCTATTTTTGGGAAGCGCGATAAGATTAGCAAATGAGCACAAATCAGAACAATCAAAACAATAGCAATGTGCATATCACTTTTATTGGTGGTGGCAATATGGGTCGCGCCTTAATTAGTGGCTTACTTGCTAATGGATTTAATTCTAATCAGATTTCTGTAGTGGAAGCTAATGCAGTAACCGCACTCAAGCTACATGAGGACTTTGGGATTCAGAGCATTGGTACTATAGAGCAGATTCGTTTTGACTCCTCAAAAAATAATGCTGTAGTGATGGCGATTAAGCCCCAGGACTTTAATGTTGTTGCTAAAAGCTTAGCTACAAAACTCAAGCATGATTCCGGATCTGGCCCAATGATTTTGAGTATTGCTGCTGGTATTCGTCTGAAAGATATAAGTCGCTGGCTAAATCATGCCCGCTGTGTGCGTGCTATGCCCAATACCCCAGCATTAATTGGTAAAGGCATTACCGGATTATTTGCTGATACGGCTATCAATGAATCAGACCGAAATTTAGCGCAGACTATCTGCAATGCCGTAGGTCAAAGCGTCTGGGTTGCTGAAGAAAATCTGATGGATGCTGTGACCGCTATTTCTGGCAGTGGCCCTGCTTATGTTTTTGCCTTTTTAGAAGCTATGCAATCGGCTGGTGAGAAGTTAGGGTTAGACGCAGTGAGCGCTCGCAAACTGGCTTACGCAACTCTAGAGGGGGCCAGTCAACTAGCCCACAACTCTGATGAACAGGCTGGCGTTCTGCGTGAGCGCGTCACTTCCAAAGGTGGTACTACAGCAGCAGCGCTTGAGGTGATGAAGCAGCAAGGCTGGCAGGAGATTTTAGAAAAGGCGATTGGTGCGGCTGATCAACGCGGTAAAGCAATGGGTGATGAATTAGGTAAAAGCTAATTACCTAGAGTAGTTTTCAATACAGGCTAAGGCCAAGCACAATTCCTAAAAATAAAAATCCGCCTAACCAATTGTTATGGCGAAATGCCGCAAAGCATTGTTCACGCTTGCGAGTAGAGATCAGCTTTAGATGATAAATAGCGCAAGCTAAGGCTGTACACCATCCGACTAAAAAGTAATTACTTAAATTAGCTAGTTGCGCTACCAAAATCTGGCTAATGAATAAGATGGTGTAACTCACTGCGATCGCCATAACGTCATATTGCCCAAAAGTAATTGCCGAGGTACGCAGACCCAAGCGCAGGTCATCTTCACGATCAACCATGGCATACGCTGTGTCATAAGCAATGGCCCAGAAAATATTGCCTACGAATAAGATCCAAGCCTCTAGGGGAATAAAATTTAAGACAGCGGCATAAGCCATGGGGATGCCAAAACCAAAAGCAACGCCTAAAACAGCTTGAGGCATCGCAAAGAAGCGTTTAGTAAAGGGGTAAACGAAGGCTACTACCAATGCAAAAAATGACAGTATCTTGGTATAGGTATTGAGTGACTGAATCAGCAGGAAAGCAAGCGAGGCTAGCGCCGCTGCAACTAGTAGTGCTTCCTTTCCTGAAATCTTGCCGCTCGTTACGGGACGTCCTTGTGTTCTTTCCACATGACGATCAAAGTTGCGATCAGCGTAATCATTCATTGCGCAACCTGCGCTGCGCATCAAGAAAGTACCCGCTACGAATATCCCTAAGGTTATGGGGTCTGGTATTCCACTGCTAGCGAGCCATAAGGCCCAGAGGGTCGGCCATAACAGCAATAAAGTACCAATTGGCTTATCTAGGCGAATCAAATAAGCGTATGAGATGAGACGATCATTCAAGGACATAGGGTAATTATCACGCCTTTAGAAATTCAGCGCGAGATCCTAACCAGCGTTCTAAATGACGCTCTACTAAATCCGCATGCTCTGCTAGCAATCGTTCAGCAGCTTGTTGAGCTAATTCAATTAACCAGGCATCGCGCTGCAAATCGACAAATCGCAACATAGCATCTCCAGACTGCTTCGCCCCGAGTAGTTCACCGGGGCCTCGCAAGGAAAGATCACGCTCTGCGATCACAAAGCCATCCGATACCTCACGCAATGTCTGTAAGCGCTCTTTTGCAGCCATGGATAAAGGCTCTGCATACATCAAGATGCAAACAGAGTCGGCAGAACCGCGACCCACACGTCCACGCAATTGATGAATCTGCGCATATCCAAAACGCTCTGCATGCTCAATCACCATCAGCGCAGCATTCGGCACATCTACCCCTACTTCAATCACTGTAGTGGCAACTAATAATTGAATTTCATTTGCTTTGAAGGCGGCCATCACTGCTGCCTTCTCTTCTGCTTTTAAGCGGCCATGTACCAAGCCAACTTTAAACTTAGGTAGGGCCTGTGTCAGCTGTTCAAAACTCTCGACAGCAGTTTGTAATTGCAAGACTTCAGACTCTTCGATCAAAGGGCAAACCCAATAGGCTTGCAATCCCTTAGATAGCCAACTTTCCAAACCACCAATGACCTCATCGCGACGCGTTGCTTTGACGACCTTAGTGGTGATTGGTTTTCGACCAGGGGGGAGTTCATCAATCACCGAGACATCAAGATCTGCGTAATATGTCATCGCTAAAGTACGTGGAATTGGCGTGGCCGACATCATCAATTGATGGCAATAGAACAACTCGGCTCCAAGTCTTTGCTGAATTTCTAAACGCTGTCTTACCCCAAAGCGATGCTGCTCATCAATCACAGCCAAACCTAATTTAGAAAAACTGACATTCTCTTGAATCAGGGAATGGGTACCAATAATGAGCTGAGCTTCCCCATTCTCAATCACTTCTTGTGCCAGTCTTTTCTCTTTAGCCTTCAAGCTACCCGAGAGCCAGGCAATCCGAACACCTAACGGCTCAAACCATTCTTTCATTTTTAAGTAGTGCTGCTCAGCCAAGATTTCTGTGGGAGCCATGACTGCAGCCTGATAACCATGATCCATGACACGTGCTGCCGCTAAGGCTGCGACTATCGTCTTGCCGCTTCCCACATCTCCTTGCAAAAGCCTATTCATAGGAAATGATTTTTCTAGGTCATGGCCAATCTCTTCCCAGACGCGTTCTTGTGCAGTAGTAAGTTTGAAAGGCAAGGCCTTAAGTAAGTTAGCCTCAAAACTTTTGCTTTTAACCGGCTGAGCAAAACTGGGTGCGTGCCGCTCTCTACGAATAGCATGGGCGCGCTTCAAGGAAATTTGCTGCGCCAGTAATTCTTCAAATTGCACGCGACGCCATGCAGGAGCAGTACGCTCTAACAATGCTTGCGTATTAGCATCTGCAGGCGGTTGATGTAAATAACTGATAGCCGATTGCAAACTGGGCCAGTCATTACCTGGAATCAGTTCTGCCATTAACTTTTTGGGTAAGAACTCAGCCAAACTATCTTGCAAACTAGGATGGCGCAATGCTTGTGCTACTGCTTTGCGAATGACTGTTTGCGAAACACCGGCGCTTGCTGGATAGACTGGAGTAAGACTGGTTGGTAATGGAGTATCTGCTGCTACAGCCCTAACCGTTGGATGAACCATCTCTGGTCCCTGAAATCCCTCTCGCACCTCGCCTCGAACTCGGACATGTACTCCGACTGCCATTTGTTTTTGCTGGCTAGGATAGAAGTTGAGAAAACGCAGTTGCAAAGTCGCAGTGTGATCTTCAATAGTGACTAGCATCTGTCTTCTGGGTCTAAATAAGACCTGATTACGAACGACTACTCCTTGGGTCTGGGTCGAGCTAAATCTGCCCTGATTTAAGGCCTCTTCAATGGTAAATAACTCAGTCTCGTCTTCATAACGAGATGGAAGATGCAAAGCAAGGGCCATAGGGCTGTCTAAACCCATTTTTTGGAGTGTGCTTGGTACTTGTTTAGTAGTCATCGTTAAAATCTAATACCTGATGGTAATGCTATGCAACTCTCCGACTTCAATTACGAACTTCCTGCCGACCTAATTGCCCAGCACCCGTTGGCAAATAGAACCGACAGCCGCCTCCTAGAGGTTAAGGCTGAAGGGGATAATCACGTCCAACTCATAGACCGTCAGTTTAAGGACATCCTGAACCTTATTAAACCAGGGGATTTATTAGTTTTTAATGACACCAAGGTCATCCCCGCCCGTCTTCATGGCAAAAAAGAGACTGGCGGCAATGTGGAGTTACTCATCGAAAGAATTAGCGGCGAGAAACAAGCTTGGGTCCAAATTAGAGCATCGAAAGTTCCTAAGACTGGCTCTATTGTGCAGATCTACAACCAGGCTGGGGAAACTTTTTCAGTTGAGATCATGGGATGTAACGGTCGTTTTTATGAAGTACGTTTCCCAGAAAATATACTGGGATTACTAGAGCGCTTTGGTGAACTACCGCTTCCTCCTTATATTGAACATCAACCAGATGGCGAAGATGCGCAACGCTATCAAACTGTCATTGCAAAAAATCCAGGTGCTGTAGCAGCGCCAACTGCAGGGCTACACTTCGATGAAAAAATTTTGCAGCAATTAAAGGACTTAGGAGCACATCTAGCTTCAATCACACTCCATGTAGGAGCTGGAACCTTTACTCCAGTTCGCGAAGAAGATCTCTCAAAACATAAAATGCATCATGAGTGGTTTTCGATTCCGCAACAAACTTTGCAAGCCATTGAGAAAATCAAACAACAAGGTGGGCGAGTCATTGCCGTTGGCACCACCAGCCTGAGAGCCCTAGAAAGCCAGGCCCTGAACCAGCAAAGTAGCGGCGAGACGAACCTCTTTATCACCCCAGGCTTTGAGTTCAAAACGGTGGATTGTTTGCTGACAAACTTTCATCTGCCAAAATCTACACTATTGATGTTAGTGAGTGCTTTTGCGAGTATGAGTAATATTCGCGCCGCTTACCAACATGCCATTGATCAAAAGTATCGCTTCTTTAGTTACGGAGATGCGATGTTTTTAAGCCGAATCGAGAATAAAAATTCATGACCAAACCTGTTCACTTTAATATTTTGGCACGTGACTCACAAAGTCCTGCTCGCCTTGGTCAACTTGATCTCCCACACGGTAGTGTGCAAACGCCAATCTTTATGCCAGTTGGAACCTACGGTACCGTGAAGGCAATGACGCCACGTGACCTCAATGAAGCAAAAGCACAAATTATTTTAGGCAACACATTTCACCTCTGGTTGCGCCCTGGTTTAGATGTCATCAAAAAACATGGCGGCTTACATCGCTTTATGGCTTGGGATAAACCTATTCTGACGGACTCGGGTGGCTTTCAGGTATTTAGTTTGGGCGCCCTTCGCAAGATCTCAGAAGAAGGCGTGACCTTTGCATCTCCGATCAATGGCGACAAACTCTTTATGTCCCCAGAAGTATCGATGGAGATTCAGGCGGTACTAAACAGTGATATCGCCATGCAGTTTGATGAATGCACTCCTTACGAAATCAAGGGGCAAGCTACTTCAGAAAAAACAGTTCGGGCATCGCTTGAGATGTCACTTCGCTGGGGTGATCGCTCGCTCAAACGCTTTAGAGAGCTCAATACTGGCAATGGTCTATTTGGCATCGTCCAAGGTGGGATGTTCGAGAATCTAAGAGAATTTTCTTTGGAAGCCGTAAGTCAGCAAGGTTTTGATGGCATTGCGATTGGCGGCCTATCAGTTGGCGAACCCAAACCTGAGTTTGAACGTATTTTAAATTTCACGGCGCCCAAATTGCCAGAAGGTATGCCGCACTACCTCATGGGGGTGGGCACGCCTGAGGATCTGATTTTGGGCGTCAGTCTGGGAATCGATATGTTTGATTGCGTAATGCCTACCCGCAATGCCCGCAATGGATGGCTGTTCACCCGCTTTGGTGACCTAAAATTGCGCAATTCTGGGTACAAGGACGATGATCGGCCGCTAGATCCTACTTGTGCCTGCTATACCTGCCAAAAATTTACTAGGTCCTATTTAAATCACCTTCAAAAGGCAAATGAGATCCTAGGATCCCAGCTCAACACGATCCACAACCTGTCTTACTACCTCCAGCTCATGACTGAGGTAAGAGAGGCCTTGAGTAAAGACCGCTTTAGCGCCTATCGCGAGGAATTTCATAATAATCGCCAGCGTGGTGTTGAGCCCGGGCAGGATTAATAGCCCTAACGGCGACTATAGCCATCCAAATCACCCCCAAAGCCCTACACAGTTTAGAATTGCGGGTTTATAGCTTTACTTTAAAAGTCTAAAACTAAAAGCAGTTTCCAAATAGTCTTTAACGGAGGTTTTGTATGTGGATTAGTAACGCTTTTGCCCAAGCTCCTGCTGCGGGTCCAGATTCTGGCGGTCTGATGAGCTTCCTGCCATTGATTTTGATGTTTGCAGTGTTGTACTTCATCATGATTCGTCCACAAATGAAGCGTCAAAAAGAAACTAAAGCCATGCTCGAAGCATTGGCAGTTGGTGATGAAGTAGTCACTGTTGGCGGCATCATGGGCAAAGTGACCGCATTAAAAGATGCAGTAGTTACTGTTGAAATTTCAGCGGGCACTGAAGTGCAATTACAAAAAGGTGCTATCACCACTGTATTGCCAAAAGGTACTCTAAAGTCTGCTTAATAAGCTTGTTTAAAAGTATTTCAATATGAATCGCTATCCTCTCTGGAAATATCTAGTTATCGCCGTTGCCTTATTGATTGGCGGACTATATTCGTTACCCAATTTCTATGGGGAGGCACCGGCGGTTCAGATCTCGTCCGCCAAACCAACCATCAAGGTTGATTTGGCGTCGCAAGCTCGTGTTGAAAAGATTTTGTCGGAAGCTGATATCAGTAACACTGGTATTTTCTTTGAGAACGCTACTAACGTTGGCTCCATCAAAATTCGCTTTAATAACACTGATACCCAACTGCGCGCGCGTGACCTTTTGCAGCAGAAAATCAATGTTGATCAAAACGATCCTAACTTTACTGTTGCACTAAATCTTCTTTCGAATACCCCTGATTGGCTACATGCCATCAATGCGCTACCAATGCCTTTAGGTCTTGATTTGCGTGGTGGCGTGTATTTTCTCCTGCAGGTGGATATGAAGGGAGCTGTACAAAAGAAGATCACTTCTTTAGCAAGCGATATTCGTACGCAATTACGCGACAAAAATATTCGGCACCAAGGTATTGAGCGTGGTGCCGATAGCATCACAATTAACTTTGGTAGCACTGCCGATGCAGATGCTGCTCGCTCAGTTTTGCTAACTGCTCAACCTGAGCTCATTTGGCAAGTAAAGCCTACTGGCCTATCCCCAAAGCTAGTTGGTGAATTTAAGCCAACAGCATTAAAAGAAATTCAGGATAGTGCAGTTAAACAAAACATCATTACTTTAAATAAGCGTGTAAATGAGTTAGCAGTTAAAGAGCCGGTCATTCAACAACAAGGCACCGAGCGTATCGTAGTGCAATTGCCGGGCGTTCAAGATACTGCACGCGCTAAGGACATTATTGGTCGTACGGCAACCTTAGAATCTCGTTTAGCGGACCCAACGGTTTCTTCGATCGGCATTGGTGAAACGGCCCCTCCAGGCATGGATACCTTTCGCTTTGGAGAAAACCGCTTAGGCGTATTCAAGAAATCAGTCATTTTTAGCGGTGATCGCATTACTGATGCTAGCGCGGGCTTTGATCAGAACCAACGTCCTGCTGTAAATATCTCCCTTGATGCAGCTGGTGGCCGCGTGATGCAAGAAGTCACCCGCGAGAATATTGGTAAGCCAATGGGTATGATTTTATTTGAAAAGGGCAAGGGTGAAGTTCTCACGATTGCTACTATTCAAGGCGAATTTGGTTCTAAGTTCCAGATCACGGGCCAGCCGACTACTGAAAGTGCTAATGACTTGGCGCTTTTACTGCGTGCTGGCTCTTTAGCTGCACCAATGGAGATTATTGAAGAGCGCACCATCGGACCAAGCCTAGGCGCAGAAAATATTGAAAAAGGATTTAAATCTCTTTTGATCGGCTTTAGCGCAATTGCCATTTTCATGATGGCTTACTACTTACTGTTTGGCACTTTCTCAGTGATTGCTTTAACAGTAAATCTGCTCCTACTGATCTCTGTACTGTCAATGTTGCAAGCTACACTCACTTTGCCGGGCATCGCTGCGATGGCTTTAGCACTTGGTATGGCAATTGACTCTAACGTGTTAATTAACGAACGTATTCGTGAAGAGCTTCGTAATGGCGTAGCTCCGCAAACTGCTATTGCAGTTGGCTTTGATAAAGCATGGGCAACGATTTTGGACTCTAACGTAACTACCTTGATTGCTGGTCTTGCCCTCTTAGCTTTTGGTTCTGGACCCATCAAAGGCTTTGCGGTGGTTCACTGTTTGGGTATTTTAACTTCCATGTTCTCGGCTGTCTTCTTCTCGCGCGGTCTTGTCAATCTTTGGTATGGCAGACATAAGAAGATTCATAAACTTGCTATTGGCCAAGTTTGGCGCCCACAGGAGAAATAAGCCATGGAATTTTTCCGGATCAAAAAAGATATTCCCTTTATGCGCCATGCATTGGTGCTCAACGCGATTTCTTTAATTACTTTCTTGGCTGCTGTTTTCTTCTTGTGGCATAACGGCCTGCATCTCTCGATTGAATTTACTGGTGGCACCGTCATGGAGGTGAGCTACCCGCAAGCCGCCCCCTTAGATTCCATTCGCACTAAGGTTGAGAAATTAGGTTACGCAGACACTCAAATTCAGAACTTTGGTAGCTCACGCGACATTATGATTCGCCTGCCTTTGCAAAAAGATGCTGAAGGTAAGCTTATTTCTTCTTCAGATCAAAGCGCAGCTGTAATGCAAGCTCTTGAACCTGCGAGCAGCGGAGCTAAACTACAGCGCGTCGAGTTTGTTGGGCCTCAAGTTGGCCAAGAGCTGGCGATGGATGGTTTGAAAGCCTTGATCTTTGTAATTATTGGTATTGTGCTTTATCTCTCCTTTCGCTTTGAGTGGAAGTTTGCAGTAGCCGGCATTATTGCGAACTTACATGACGTCGTGATCATCTTGGGATTCTTTGCATTCTTCCAATGGGAATTTTCACTCTCTGTATTAGCGGCAGTACTCGCAGTTCTAGGCTACTCCGTAAATGAATCTGTGGTGATCTTCGACCGTATTCGTGAAAACTTTCGCAAATATCGCAAGATGAACACCCGCGAGATTATTGACAATGCGATTACCAGCACAATCAGTCGAACTGTAATTACTCACGGCAGTACTGAGATGATGGTTCTGGCTATGTTGATATTTGGCGGCCCAACGCTGTTCTACTTTGCTCTAGCGCTCACGATCGGTATTTTATTCGGTATCTACTCTTCAGTATTCGTGGCTGCAGCCCTAGCAATGTGGCTTGGAGTAACACGTGAAGACTTAGCAAAGGGCGATAAAAAGCCTGATGATAATGCCCGTAACGATGACCCTAATTTTGGGGCGCGCGTTTAAATCAAACTTAACTTAACAAGAAGTTTTTTTGATCAAGGGTGGTTAATATTCGCTTGGTTGCACCTTGATGTTCAATTGAGTAAGACTTTGCTGCTGCACTCATCTTACTGAGCTCAGCAGCATTTAAGAGTAAAGCCTTCAGAGCCTGCTCTAAAGCAATTGACTCGCCTAATAATAGATCACCTTCAATACGCTTAGCGGCACCAGCTTGAATTGCATCTAAGGAAGCCTGTTGAAAGTTGTATGTATGCTCACCCAGAAGAACTGGGCATCCTGCAGCACATGCTTCGATAAGATTTTGACCACCAAAGGGCAAAAGACTTCCGCCCATCAACACCAAATCAGCAGCGCTGTAGTACATGGGCATTTCACCCATAGAGTCACCTAAAACTACATCTAAGCCGCTGCAATCTTTTGGTATCGCAGACCACTCGGTGCGACGGCGAAACTTTAAATCAATTGAATGAATGGCATCAGCAACTTCTGCAAATCGTTCGGGGTGGCGCGGCACCAAACAAAGCAAGGGTTGAACTTCGAAAGAATTACTCAGTAGCAAATCTTTCCAGGCCTTGAGGATGATTGTCTCTTCACCATCACGAGTGCTGGCGGCACAGACCATCAAACGCTTGCTAGCGTGTAACTCCTGTCGCCAAACCTTACCTTGCTCCATTAACTGCTTATCAAGAGGAACATCAAACTTGAGATTACCAACGATGCTGATATTTTTTACACCAAGGCTACGATAACGCTGGGCATCAAAATCAGTTTGTGCCAAGATGCCTGCAAAAGCTTGAAAAAGTGAGCGGCCCGCTTTACCAAAGCGATTCACACGACGGGCGCTTCTCATGGAGAGTCGTGCATTGACCAAGAACAAAGGTAGGCTGATTTCTGCACAACGAAAAACAACCGTTGGCCACGCTTCGGTCTCCATAAACAGCCCAAGCTTTGGCTTAAAGGTATTGAGAAAATGTTCAACTGACCAGCACAAGTCATAAGGCAAATACACCTGACGTATCTGTCCAGAGGCAATTTCCTTAGCAAAGAGTTGTTTGCCAGTACGACGACCATTTAAAGTCATATGCGTTAGCAAAATCGTTTCACCCCGCGCCAGGTAAGCTTCGATTAATGGCTGAGCAGCACGGGTCTCTCCGACCGATACTGCATGGATCCAAATAGATCCTTGGGCAATAGGTTTGTCGTATCCAAAGCCAAGACGCTCAGGAATATGGTGCATATATGCAAAAGAGTGGCGCGCACGCCATGCTAGACGGACAAAAGCTAACGGCAATAAGAGATGCCATAGCAATTGATAAACAGTAAACCAGATTAGGGGACGTTTCCCGTATTCTGAAGCGGAGCTCACACTCACTTTTTGAGACGTTCGGTCAATTCGACCGCCTTGCCTAAATATGTAGATGGGGTCATTTCAAGTAATCGTGCTTTGGCGTCTTCTGGAATCTTTAAACCACGGATGAAGTTTTGTAAATCTGCTTGATTAATCCCTTTGCCACGAGTCAATTCTTTTAACTGCTCATAGGGATTTTCAATACCATAGCGACGCATCACCGTTTGTACTGGCTCAGCCAATACTTCCCAGCATGCATCTAAATCTGCGGCAATCGCTGCGTGATTTACTTCCAACTTACCAAGGCCGCGCAAAGCGCTGTCATAGGCTAATACGCTATGACCAAATGCTGGGCCTAAATTACGCAGAACTGTTGAGTCAGTGAGGTCACGCTGCCAACGAGAGATTGGTAGCTTTTCTGCAAGGTGGCGCAGTAATGCATTGGCAACACCCAAATTGCCTTCAGAGTTTTCAAAATCAATTGGGTTTACCTTATGCGGCATGGTCGATGAACCAATCTCACCAACTTTAGTGCGCTGCTTAAAATAACCTACAGAAATATAAGCCCAGAAATCTCGGTCCATATCCAAGAGAATCGTGTTGGCACGGGCAATGGCATCAAATAACTGCGCCATACCGTCATGAGGCTCAATCTGAATGGTGTAAGGATTAAAGGTAAGGCCGAGACGCTTCTCCACTACATTCTTGGAAAATTTTTCCCAATCAAAATCTGGATAAGCAGATAAATGAGCGTTGTAATTACCGACCGCACCATTCATCTTGCCTAGCAATGGAACCGCAGCGATAGAGTCAATGGCACGCTCTAAACGTTTTGCGATGTTGGCAATTTCTTTGCCAAGTGTGCTTGGTGATGCAGGCTGTCCATGTGTTCGCGATAGCAAAGGAACCTTGGCATTTTCAAGGGCGAGCTTGGTTAATGTCTCAAGTACTTTTCCAAGTTGCGGCAAGAGCACTTCATCACGTGCACCTCGCAACATCAAACCATGCGAGGTGTTATTGATGTCTTCGGAAGTGCAAGCAAAGTGAATGAACTCACTAGCCTTTAATAAATCGGGGCGATTAGCAACTTTTTCTTTTAAGAAATACTCAACTGCTTTGACATCGTGATTAGTGACGGCTTCAATATCTTTAATGCGCTGTGCATCAGCATCAGAAAAGCTTTCTGGAAGAGCTAGCAAGAAAGCTTCATCAGCAGCACTGATTTTTGGCACATCAGGAAGTCCAGCAGCAGCCAATGCTAACAACCAATGAATTTCTACAAATACGCGCTGGCGCATGAAAGCTGCTTCAGAAAGCCAAGGACGCAGAGCATCGAGCTTGCTGGCATAACGGCCGTCTAAGGGAGAAAGGGCATTGAGGGTAGAAAGCGGCTGGCTCACGAATATTGCCTTTGCATTGAATATGTCATAAAACCTAATTTTAATGCGTTCCGGGGTAAAGCGTGCCCCCATTAGGGTCGCTATACTGTGCCCTATGAAACTAATCGGATCCCTTACAAGCCCCTATGTACGCAAAGTACGCATTGTTTTTTCAGAGAAAAAGGTTGATGTTGACCTTGAATTAGATAACGTTTGGGCGGCAGACACAAAAATAGCCAATTCCAACCCGCTCGGGAAGGTTCCCTGCCTCATTCTGGACGATGGCGAGGCTCTCTATGACTCTCGGGTTATCGCTGAATACGCTGATGCCCTAAGCCCCGTAAGCAAGCTCATTCCAGTTGATAGCCGCGAGCGTGCGAGCGTGAAAACCTGGGAAGCCCTGGCTGACGGAATTATGGATGCCGGCATTTTAGGCCGACTAGAGCGCACTTGGCGCCCAGCCGACCAACAGAGTTCAGCTTGGGTAGATCGGCAGATGGGCAAGATTCATACTTCCCTGCGTCAAATGTCCGAGTTTTTAGGCGGGAATGCTTGGTGCCATGGCAACCAAATGACACTCGCTGATATTGCAATAGGTTGTGCACTTGGTTGGTTATTACTCCGCTTTCCGGATGTGAAATGGCAAGCGCAATATCCAAACTTAGATCGCCTTTACCAAAAATTATTGCAGCGACCTTCTTTTATGGAGACTGAACCGCCAGCGGCGTAATCAGATTGAATTACTGATTGGGATTAGGCAGAAATAATTCCGCCACCCAAACAAATATCGCCGTCATATAGAACGGCTGATTGTCCTGGTGTAACTGCCCATTGTGCCTCTGGAAAATTCAGGCTGAAATTTAACGGAATATTACCTGTGTTTAATACGCAAGTTGAATCAACTTGACGATAACGCGTCTTTGCAGAGTAGTTTCCAGAAACTGGGGCGGCGCCTGCAATCCAACTTGCATCAATAGCCTCCAGCTTATTAGCCAGTAACCAAGGATGCTCATGGCCTTGCGCTACATATAGCGTGTTATTTGCCATATCCTTACGCGCTACGTACCAAGCATCTCCGTTGCCATCCTGGCTTCCACCCAGGCCTATTCCTTTACGCTGGCCTAAGGTGAAAAAGGCCAAACCCATATGCTCCCCAACAGTCTTACCATCTGGCGTTTTAATGGGGCCAGGAGTGCGTGGCAAGTAACGGTTTAAGAATTCTCGAAACGGGCGCTCGCCAATAAAACAAATTCCAGTACTGTCTTTTTTACGCGCATTATGCAAACCAATTTTTTCAGCAATCTTACGGACTTCCGTTTTTGGAATTTCTCCTAATGGAAATAAAACATTTGCTAATTGCTGTTGCGTTAAACGATGCAAAAAGTAACTCTGGTCTTTACTTGCATCTATCGCTTTTAATAATTGAACTTTGTCGCCCTCATGACGCACTCTAGCGTAGTGCCCAGTAGCAATTGCATCAGCGCCCAAACTCATAGCGTGATCTAAAAAAGCTTTAAATTTAATTTCGGCATTACACAGGACATCGGGGTTAGGGGTTCGCCCTGCAGCGTATTCACGCAAGAACTCAGCGAATACACGCTCCCGGTATTCCGCAGCAAAATTGACTGCCTCCACATCGATTCCGATCAAATCGGCAACCGAGACAACATCTAGCCAATCCTGGCGGGAAGAGCAATATTCATCGTTATCATCATCTTCCCAATTTTTCATAAATAGGCCAATAACCTCATAACCCTGCTCTTTAAGCATCCAGGCAGCTACTGACGAATCTACCCCTCCAGACATGCCAATAACGACTTTGGAGTACTTTTTAGGAGATTTCAAGGGACTTTTAGCAGGCATCACAGAAGAAAAGGGGTATTCAGTAAAAAAATGCGAAAATGAACTATAAACAGATAGACCCCATTGTAGAAGTCTCAACCCGACTTCACAGGATTGTAGGCAAAACTAGAGCCAGCAAACCTAGGGGCTAAGGAAATAGGTAAAACCTACCTTGTTTATCTATAAAATAGACTTTTTAAAAATTTTGCTTTTGGAGACATGCCATGCGCATAGGAGTGCCGCTGGAAACAAGGCCTGGGGAAACTCGAGTAGCCGCCACACCAGAAACCATAAAAAAACTGATCGGCCAAGGTCATAGCGTCCTTATTCAAAAAGATGCGGGCGTTAAGGCTAGTCAACCAGACTCAGCATATGAAGCTGTAGGTGCTACTGTAGGTAGCGCAGCTGATGCATTTGGTGCCGAGATCGTGCTTAAAGTGCGCGCTCCGGAAACGGCTGAGCTTAAACAAATTAAATCTGGCAGCGTGCTCATCGGCATGCTTGATCCATTTGATAACGACAACATTGCTGCGATGGCTGCGCAAGGTGTGACAGCATTCTCCTTAGAAGCTGCCCCGCGGACCACTCGTGCTCAAAGCATGGACGTACTGTCATCACAAGCAAACATTGCCGGATACAAGGCTGTAATGCTTGCTGCAAATGAATATCAACGCTTCATGCCAATGTTGATGACTGCCGCCGGCACTGTTAAAGCAGCTCGCGTACTCATCTTGGGTGCTGGTGTTGCTGGCCTGCAAGCCATCGCTACTGCAAAACGTCTAGGTGCTGTCATTGAAGCCTCTGATGTTCGTCCTGCTGCTAAAGAGCAAATTGAATCTTTAGGTGGCAAATTTGTTGATGTTCCTTACGAAACAGATGAAGAGCGTGAAATTGCTAAGGGCGTTGGCGGTTATGCGCGTCCAATGCCAGAGGCTTGGATGAAGCGTCAAGCAGCTTTGGTTGCGGAACGTGCGCAGCAAGCTGACATTGTCATCACTACCGCGCTAATCCCAGGACGCAAGCCGCCAGTCTTATTGCACAGCGATACCGTTACCAATATGAAACCGGGTTCTATCGTGATCGATATTGCTGCTGGTCGTGGTGATAACGGATCTGGTAATTGCCCGCTTACTCAAGCCGATAAGATCGTTGAAGTGAATGGCGTGAAGATTGTTGGCTATACCAATCTTGCAAGCATGGTTGCAGCAGATGCATCGGCACTCTATGCGCGTAACTTAATCGACTTCATGAAGCTGATTGTTGATAAAGATGCGAAATTAGTTATCCCGACTGATGACGATATCGTTACTGCTTGCTTAATGTGTCGTGATGGTCAAGCCATCCGTAAAAACTCATAAACAAATTTAGACTAAGGAAATATTATGGATCTCGCTGCTTTTCAAAGCATCCTCACAGTCCAAAACATCACCGTGTTTGTATTGGCTATTTTTGTTGGCTACCACGTGGTTTGGAACGTTACACCTGCATTGCATACTCCATTGATGGCCGTTACTAACGCCATTTCAGGAATCATCATTGTTGGCGCACTTCTTCAAACCGAAGTTATTGGTGGTGATGAAATCACGCTAACTAGCATCATTGGTGCTGTTGCAGTATTTCTGGCTTCCATCAATATTTTTGGTGGCTTTATGGTCACCCGTCGCATGCTGGAGATGTTCAAGAAGAAAGCTCCTAAAGCGGATGCGGCTGGAACTAAATAAAACTAGAACAAGATCTATATAGAGACCAAACTTATGTCAAACATAACTGCAATTTCCTATCTCATTTCCTCGGTGCTGTTTATTCTTGCTTTACGAGGCTTATCTTCACCAACCACTTCACGCCAGGGCAATACATTTGGCATGGTTGGCATGCTGCTTGCTGTCATTACAACATTCTTTATCCCCGACTTTAAGCCAGTCTTTTCACTAATTATTGGGGCTGTTGTTGGTGGCGCAATTATTGGTACGATCGCAGCTAAGCAAGTTCAAATGACCAAGATGCCTGAGCTCGTGGCATTGATGCACTCATTCGTTGGCTTATCAGCAGTACTTATTGCGATTGCCGCAGTATTTAATCCCGCACAAGCCCATACTGGCGCCCAAAAGATTGAACTCTTTATTGGTGCATTTATTGGTGCGATTACCTTTACTGCCTCTATCATTGCTTTTGGTAAGCTATCCGGTAAGGTAAGCGGTAAACCAGTCACCTTCTCTGGTCAGCACTTACTCAACTTAGCCCTAGCTATTGCGATGGTTGGTGCAGGCATTGCTTATTACCTGGGCGATAGCCACGCTGCTTTCTTAGCAATGTGTGCGATTGCATTGGTATTAGGTGTGACATTAATTATTCCTATTGGCGGCGCCGATATGCCCGTTGTGGTTTCGATGCTCAATAGCTATTCGGGTTGGGCTGCAGCAGGCATTGGCTTTACTTTGAACAACCCAGTGTTGATCATTGCTGGCGCTTGTGTAGGCTCTTCAGGTGCAATCCTGTCTTACATTATGTGTAAAGCAATGAATCGCTCTATCGTTGCAGTGTTACTCGGCGGCTTCGGTGCTGAGGCTGCTGCTGGCGGTGCTGATGATGGCAGCCCTAAGAACTACAAAACTGGTTCGCCAGAAGATGCTGCGTTCTTGATGGAAAATGCTGACACAGTGATTATTGTTCCTGGTTATGGA
>CAIVXR010000006.1 GCA_903909925.1 uncultured beta proteobacterium
CACCTGCGGCAATACGCCGCTTGCGGCTGGCCTTCAGTAATTCAGGCTTACTGCGTTCACGCGGGGTCATGCTATCGATAATCCCGCGCATACGGGTTGTTTGCTTGTCTGCATTGCTCAGGTTTGTTTTGGAAGCTGCTTGGGCAATCTGGCTTGGTAGCTTATCCATCAAGCTGGCCATACCGCCCATCTTTTGCATTTGCATGAGTTGATCACGAAAATCTTCTAGATCAAATCCGCCTTTAGAAATCTTACTTGCCAACTTCTCGGCTTTAGCAACATCAACGTGTTCTTGAGCTTGCTCTACTAGCGCGAGGATGTCTCCCATTCCAAGGATACGGTTGGCCATGCGCTGAGCATCAAAGGCTTCAAGCCCATCCATTTTTTCAGCTACGCCAATAAATTTGAGTGGTACCCCAGTGACTTGTCGAACAGAAAGCGCAGCGCCACCACGGGAGTCGCCATCGAGCTTGGTGAGAATGACACCAGTCAGCGGAAGTGCTTCATGGAAGGCTTTGGCTGTATTGACAGCATCTTGACCTAGCATCGCATCAACTACAAATAGTGTTTCAATTGGATTTAGGCTCGCATGCAAAGTTTTGATTTCTTGCATGAGTGCTTCATCAATACCTAAGCGACCTGCGGTATCAACTAATACAACATCAAAATAATGACGGCGTGCCCAATCTAGGGCGGCAGTAGCAATGTCATTTGGTTTTTGATTAATGTTGCTTGGAAAAAATTCAGCTCCAACTTGCTTGGTAACTGTTTCAAGCTGTTCAATAGCGGCGGGGCGATAGACGTCACAAGAAACTGTGAGGACTTTCTTTTTCTTTTTTTCTTGGAGCCATTTAGCGAGCTTGCCAACGGAGGTTGTCTTACCTGCGCCCTGAAGGCCAGCCATCAAGATGACCGCTGGTGGCTGGGTTGCTAAATTGAGTTCACCACTTTGATTGCCATCACCCATCATGACTTGGGTAAGCTCACGCTGGACAACGCCAACCAAAGCTTGTCCTGGACTCAGGCTGCCAACCACTTCCTCACCAAGGGCTTTAAATTTAATTTGCTCGAGCAAGGACTTCACTACAGGCAGTGCTACGTCAGCCTCTAATAAGGCTAGGCGGATCTCCCGTAGCATTTCAGAGGTATTGGCTTCAGTGAGGCGGGCTTGCCCTCGCATTGTTTTAACAACGCGTGATAGGCGATCGGTGAGATTCTCTAGCATTTATCGATTAGACTTTCCATATGGACATTTTAGGTTACTCAAGTTTCGGCTGGCTGCCCCCGGTACTTTATTTACTTTTGCTGCTCTTTTTGAGCCAGAGGGCTAGGGCCGGCAAGGAATCCGCCCTCTCCGCTGGGCTCATGCAGGCATGTATTTTTGTGATTTTGATACTTCACGGAATTGAATTGCATGATTCTGTCTTCACACCCGAGGGTTTTGTCTTTGGCTTTGCTCAAGACTTATCCTTGATTGCCTGGGTTGGCTTAGCATTTTATTGGTTCCAATCCTGGTTTTTACCAATCGCTAGCTTGCTTTGGATGTCAATCTTATTTGCATTACTTTGCTCGCTACTGCCGATTTTTTTCCCAGGAGTATTGATATCGCCTGTAGCTGTTTCAGATCCCTGGTTCAAGGCGCACTTTATTGTGGCAACCATTTCAGTAGGCTTATTGAGTCTGGCGGCTATGCAGGCAATGTTAATGAGTGTTTACGACCGCGCTTTACACCGTCAGCTAGCAATTGTTCCTAATGGCCGGCTTGCACATTGGTTGGAAGATTTGCCACCACTGATGATGATGGAAGGTCTGCTCTTCAATTTACTGTATGTTGGTTTTGCACTCTTGACCATGACCATTTTCTCTGGCCTATTCTTCTCACAAGTTTTGTTTGGTAAGCCGTTTGTGTTTGACCATAAAACGATTTTTGCACTCGTCTCTTGGATTTTATTTGCGGGCTTACTTATCGCTCGTTGGTGGGTTGGTTTACGAGGTTGGGCAGCAATACGTTGGGTATTAAGTGCTTATGTTGTTTTGCTACTCGCCTATGTTGGCAGTCGGTTTGTTTTGGAAGTAGTTCTTCAGAGAGCATGATCCTTGCTTAAGTGGCTTTTACTATTGATCGGAGCAGGCCTATTTTATTTTTGGCTTAAAGGAAAAAAGCAGGCGAAGTTCGATCGACAGAAATCAAGTAATACCTCCTCGAATAAGGCACAGACGCTCACGGAGCCTGCAGCAATGGTGCAGTGTCAATATTGCAAAGTACATCTGCCACAACCAGAAGCCATTGTTTTTGACGGCCGATTCTACTGTTCACAAGATCATCTCAATTCAATAGATGAGCAAGGCTGGATTGGTGCTTCAGATTGGCGTCTTTCACCAAATAAAGATGCAAGACCAGATCAAGTAAATCCTGACTTACTCGTAATTCATCATATTAGTCTGCCACCCGGTGAATTTAAAACTCGCGCATCTAGTCAGCACATCATCAATTTTTTTCAAAATACATTAGACCCGAGTGTCCATCCTTATTTTTCTAAGATTGCAGATCAAAAAGTGTCTAGCCATTTTTTGATTACGCGGACAGGACAATTAATTCAATTTGTTTCGACTCGTGATCGGGCGTGGCATGCTGGCGCATCGAATTTTATGGGTAGAGAAAGATGTAATGATTTTTCAATTGGCGTTGAGCTAGAAGGTGACGGTGACACACCATTTGAGGATGTTCAATACCAATCTTTGACAAGGCTTGTTCAGAAATTGCAACTGATTTATCCAAATTTGCAATTTGCTGGTCATAGCGATATTGCTCCAGATCGAAAAGCAGACCCCGGAAAATATTTTGATTGGGAAAAGTTCCAAAAAGAGACAGGTATTTCACAAGAAAAAATACCTTACGGAGTGGTTTCTCGGTAGGCTAAGTCTTTGTATGTGAGCATACGCTCACTTTTGTAGCCTTTACCTAAAAAGGGCTTAAAAATTAGCACCAAAATGAGCCCAAAATTAGAGCAAAACTTAGTAAAAATACTGATAAGTTTTAGTCAGAAAAAACTTACCAAAGACTAAATATTTCCCTATACTTAGTACCCAATGCGTTTTCAAACACTAGATGTAGTGTTTTATTACAGTAATACCCCATTGTTTTTAAACGATATTTTGTCCATATAACTATATATAAGCAGGAGAAACATGACATACGCCAACCCTCAGTCAGCAGGCCAGCCAACTGGAGCTAATAATCCAGGAATGAGTCCTGCAGGAGTGATTAACCAAACTCCTTCTGCTGGCTTTGTAGCTGGCGGTGTTGGTGGCACCCAGGCAACCCAATTGTCCGATTACAAGATCATCCGTCGTAATGGTTCTGTTGTTGCATTTGAGCCATCCAAAATTGCCATCGCAGTAACCAAAGCATTTTTGGCAGTTAATGGTGGCCAAGGCGCGGCATCTGCACGTGTACGTGAACAAGTGGAACAGCTCACACACTCTGTAGTACGTGCTTTATTGCGTAGCCGTCCAAACGGTGGCACTTTTCATATTGAAGATATTCAAGACCAAGTTGAATTGGCTCTGATGCGTAGTGGTGAGCACAATGTCGCTCGCGCCTATGTCCTCTATCGTGAAAAGCGTAATCAAGAGCGCGCTGCTCAGCAAGAAGCATCTCAAGACACTCAAGTCGCCAATCAGGCTAGTGAGTCTGGTATCAAGGTTACCGATGAGGGTCAAGAGAAGTGGCTCGATATGGGTGCTCTGCGCACTGTGATTGAGGCAGCGTGTGAAGGTTTAGGCAATCAAATTGATGCAAGCCCAATCATCACTGAAACAATTAAGAACTTGTACGATGGCGTTCCTATGGCGCAAGTGTATGACTCCGCTATCTTGGCTTCGCGTACTTTGATTGAGAAAGATCCTGCATACAGCCAGGTGACAGCTCGCATCTTGATGCACGTTATTCGTAAAGAGATTTTTGGTAAAGAAGTATTGCAAGGCGATACACAGGCTGAGTACGGCACATACTTTGCCAAGTACATCAACGAAGGGATTTCTGCAGAATTGTTAGACCCACGTATGCGTGAGTATGACTTGCCACGTTTAGTGGCCTCCTTGAACGCAAGCCGAGATCTACAGTTCAACTACCTTGGTTTGCAAACTTTGTATGACCGTTATTTCTTGCACATTGAAGAGCGTCGCATTGAAATGCCTCAAGCTTTCTTTATGCGTGTTGCGATGGGCCTAGCCTTAAATGAAATGGATCGTGAACGTCGTGCGATTGAGTTCTATGAAATCCTCTCTACATTTGATTTCATGTCTAGTACGCCAACTTTGTTCAATTCAGCAACAACTCGTCCACAGCTTTCTAGCTGCTACCTCACTACTGTGGATGATGATTTGGATGGCATCTATGAGGCCTTAAAAGAAAACGCACTGTTGTCTAAGTTTGCTGGTGGTTTGGGTAATGACTGGACTAATGTTCGTGCACTAGGTAGTCATATCAAAGGGACTAACGGTAAATCACAAGGGGTTGTGCCATTCTTAAAAGTGGTGAACGACACTGCGGTTGCTGTGAACCAAGGTGGTAAGCGTAAGGGTGCGGTTTGCGCCTACTTGGAAACATGGCATTTAGATATTGAAGAGTTCTTAGAGTTGCGCAAGAACACTGGTGATGATCGTCGTCGTACCCACGATATGAATACCTCTAACTGGATTCCTGACTTGTTCATGAAGCGCGTCATGGAAAACGGCGATTGGACTTTGTTCTCACCATCTAACACTCCTGACTTGCACGACAAGTTCGGCAAGGCCTTTGAAGAGGCTTATGTTGCTTACGAGCAAAAAGCAGATCGTGGTGAATTGAAGCCATTCCGCAGAATCCCTGCGCAACAACTATGGCGCAAGATGCTTGGTATGTTGTTTGAAACAGGTCACCCATGGATCACTTTCAAAGATCCTTGCAACATTCGTAGCCCACAGCAGCATGTTGGTGTAGTTCACTCCTCCAACTTGTGCACAGAGATTACTCTGAACACAAACGAGACTGAGATTGCCGTCTGTAACTTGGGTTCTGTGAACTTGACAGCGCACATGACGACTGATGCTAGCGGTAAGATGATTTTGGATCACGAGAAGCTCCAGAAGACTGTGCGTACAGCGATGCGTATGCTTGATAACGTAATTGATATCAACTACTACGCAGTTGCTAAAGCCCGTAATTCCAACCTGAAGCACCGTCCAGTTGGCATGGGCATTATGGGCTTCCAGGATTGTTTGCATATGCAGCGCATTCCTTACGCTAGCGATGAGGCTGTGAAGTTTGCAGACTCTTCTATGGAAGCAGTTTGCTACTACGCTTACCAAGCTTCGTGCGAATTGGCTGAGGAGCGTGGCGTGTACAGCACCTACAAAGGTTCTTTATGGGACCGCGGCATCCTCCCACAGGACTCAGTAGCGCTGTTAGCAGAACAACGTGGTGGTTATGTTGAGGTGGATAACTCTTCTACGATGGACTGGAGTGGTTTACGTGCTCGCATTAAGCAACACGGTATGCGTAACTCTAATTGCGTAGCAATTGCGCCAACGGCGACGATTTCAAACATCATTGGCGTTTCCGCTTGTATCGAGCCTACCTTCCAGAATCTGTTTGTGAAATCAAATCTTTCAGGTGAGTTCACAGTGGTAAATGAGTATCTGGTGCGTGATTTGAAGGATCGCGGCCTCTGGGATGAAGTCATGATTGCTGATTTGAAGTACTTTGATGGCACTTTGTCTAAGATTGATCGCATTCCACAAGATTTGCGGGATTTGTACGCAACTGCCTTTGAAGTTGAGCCAAGCTGGTTAGTTGAGGCAGCTTCTCGTCGTCAGAAGTGGATTGATCAAGCTCAGTCATTGAACATCTATATGGGTGGTGCATCCGGTAAAAAATTGGATGACACCTACAAGTTGGCTTGGTTGCGTGGCTTGAAAACGACTTATTACCTCCGTACTATGGCTGCGACGCACGTTGAGAAATCAACTGTTTCTAGCGGTCAATTGAACTCCGTTTCGAGCGGTGGTGGGGTAAATGGTACAGATGCAGCTGCGGCAGCAGGAGCTGGTGGCGCAGTTGAAGCGGATGGCCCAGTTTGCACAATGCGTCCTGGCGATGCTGGCTTTGAAGAATGTGAAGCATGCCAATAAGCAATTTGCTGATTGGTCAGAAATAGAAGAATTGAGGAGAAAGTTATGTTGAATTGGGAAGAAGAAGTTGCTCCAGCGCTAGCGAAAGTTGGCCTTGCACCGCAGCCGGTTGCAGTGGAGCCACAACGCCCACAGCCAGATCAAGTGGCCATGACGCCACAAACTGCCGCGCCTGCGCCAGTCCAGGCCGCTAATTTATCGGGCGGTGCTGCCTTGCGTGTGAATGCTGCTGATAAGCGTGTTATCAATGCCAAGACTGACGTAAACCAGCTGGTTCCGTTTAAATATAAGTGGGCTTGGGAGAAGTATTTGGCTGGTTGTGCAAATCACTGGATGCCACAAGAGATCAATATGAACCGCGATATCGCGCTTTGGAAAGATCCAAATGGCTTAACTGAAGATGAGCGTCGTATTATTAAACGCAATTTGGGCTTCTTTACCACTGCCGATTCTTTGGCTGCAAACAATATTGTTTTGGGTACTTATCGTCACATTACCGCTCCAGAATGCCGCCAATACCTATTGCGCCAGGCTTTTGAAGAGGCAATTCATACCCATGCATACCAATATATTGTGGAATCTTTGGGCTTAGACCAGTCTGAAATCTTCAATGCGTATAACGAAATTGAGTCGATTCGCGCTAAAGATCAGTTCTTAATTCCGTACATCGATGTATTAACTGACCCAAATTTTAAGACTGGCACATTAGAAACTGACCAAAAATTACTTCGTTCGCTGATTGTTTTTGCCTGCGTAATGGAAGGTTTGTTCTTTTATGTTGGTTTTACGCAAATACTTGCAATGGGTCGCCAAAACAAAATGACGGGGGCTGCTGAGCAGTATCAATACATCCTTCGCGATGAGTCAATGCACTGTAATTTTGGTATCGATTTGATTAACCAAATCAAGCTGGAGAACCCGCAGTTATGGACTTCCGCGTTCAAAGACGAGATCAAAGCGATCTTCGAAAAAGCGGTCGAATTAGAGTACCGTTATGCCGAAGATACGATGCCTCGAGGAGTGCTCGGATTGAACGCTCCGATGTTCAAAGGGTACCTAAGATACATCTGTAATCGCAGATGTTTGCAAATAGGACTTGACGC
>CAIVXR010000007.1 GCA_903909925.1 uncultured beta proteobacterium
CACCAGCGACTTCAAAAGCATACACATAATCTACGAAAATTAATCTACCTAAAGCTAAAGTATTGTTTGCTGAAATTTCTTCTGGCATGACTTGCACAGGAGCATTCGTACCAATAAAGCTGCGAATGATCACAATCGATAACTCTAGAACAATCACGGTACCCATCAAGAAAGCAACGGGCAAGTATTTTCTAAAGTCTCGACGTAAATGCTCTAAATCAAGATCGAGCATCATCACCACGAAGAGAAAGAGAACCATTACAGCGCCAACATAGACCAAGATTAAGGCCAAACTTAAGAACTCAGCCTTGAGCAACATCCAAAGACCTGAGGCGCAAAAGAATGCCAACACTAAAAAGAGTGCAGCATGTACCGGATTGCGAGCTGTGATCACACGTACTGCGGAAATCACCAGTAAGCCTGCAAATCCATAGAAGAACATGGCAAATAATGTGGATGGATCAAATGTCATAGTATTTTTGCTCTATCCGATTAGCGATAAGGTGCATCAGTTACACGATTAGCCGCAATATCTTTTTCATACTTATCACCTACTGCCAATAACATGTCTTTGGTAAAGTACAAATCACCCCGCTTATCGCCAAAGTATTCAAAAATATTGGTCTCGACGATAGCGTCAACCGGACAAGCTTCTTCACAAAAGCCGCAGAAGATGCACTTCGTTAAATCGATGTCATAACGCGTTGTACGACGAGTACCGTCATCACGCTGAGCAGTTTCAATGGTGATTGCGTATGCAGGACAGACTGCCTCACACAATTTGCAACCAATGCAACGCTCTTCCCCACTCTCGTAGCGACGCAATGCATGTAAACCACGAAAGCGCGGTGACAATGGAGTCTTCTCTTCTGGGTATTGCACGGTAATTTTTGGCTTAAAGAGATAACGGCCGGTAATCGACATACCAGTCAAGATGTCTTTAAGCATCAAGCTATCGAGAAATTGGGAAATTTTCTTAAACATAATGACTTAACCTATTTCCAAATATTCCATGGGGATACCACCCACGCGCCAACAACTACCACCCAAAATACTGAGATGGGAATGAAGATCTTCCAACCCAAACGCATAATCTGGTCATAGCGATAGCGTGGCAAGGTAGCGCGCAACCAAATTACACAAGACAAAAGAAAGAAGGTTTTGCCAAATAACCAGAAGAAACCAGGGATATCTCGCAAAATTGGTAAATCAACAATCGGCAACCAGCCGCCCAAGAAAATGATGGAAGACACTGCCGCAATCAGAATCATATTGGCATATTCAGCTAAGAAGAACATAGCAAATGACATGCCTGAATACTCAACCATATGCCCAGCAACAATCTCAGATTCACCTTCAACCACGTCAAACGGATGACGATTGGTCTCAGCTACTCCCGAGATGAAATAGATCAAAAACATTGGGAGTAAAGGCAGCCAATTCCAAGATAGGAAGTTCAATCCCATTTGGGCAAAAAGCCCCTGCTCTTGAGAAGCAACAATCGCGCTTAAGTTCAAAGAACCTGAAGTCAGCAGAACCGTCACTAAGGCAAAGCCCATCGCAATCTCATACGAGATCATCTGTGCTGAGGCACGCATTGCGCCTAAGAATGGGTATTTAGAGTTTGAAGACCAACCAGCCAGAATGACGCCATAGAC
>CAIVXR010000008.1 GCA_903909925.1 uncultured beta proteobacterium
AAGCATGACTTTTGCATTGCACGGAATTCCGGTATCAAAAGGTATTGCTATTGGCAAGGCGGTACTGATTTCGCGCGCAGCATTAGAGGTTAGCCACTATTTAGTTGAGCCTGGCAAAGAAGAGTCTGAAGTACAAAAGCTATTGGATGCTTTTGATCAAGTTCGCGAAGAGCTCAGTCGATTGCGCCAAGGTTTGCCTAAAGATGCGCCGCAAGAAATGGCTGCTTTCCTGGATGTGCACGGCATGATTCTCGCTGATCCTGCTTTGACCGAAAAGCCAATGAAATTGATTCGCACTGAGCGTATGAATGCTGCTTGGGCTTTAACAACCGAATTAAATGATTTGTTAGAGCAGTTTGCTGAAATCGAAGATCCTTATTTAAAAGAGCGCGCTCATGATATTCGGCAAGTGGCTGAGCGTGTTGTTAAGGCCTTAAACATGCAGCAAAAGAATTCACTAGATAGCGCTGACATTATGTCGACTAGCGATCTTGGTATTGATTCTATTATCGTGGCACACGATATTGCCCCTCACGATATGTTGCGTTTCAAGGAGTCAGCATTCACAGGCTTTGTAACAGACCTTGGCGGTAAGACATCTCATACTGCTATTGTGGCCCGCAGCATGGAAATTCCTGCGGTAGTGGGCGTTCGTCATGCCAGCGAAATGATTCGCCATGGTGATTGGTTGGTTTTAGATGGTGAGCAAGGTGTGGTCGTTGTTGCTCCAGATGAGAAGCTGCTTGAGGAATACCGGAAACTACAAACGCAGGATTTAAAAGAGGCTCGCAAGTTAAAGCAACTCAAGCACTCGAAAACTGAAACAGCTGATCGTGTTGAGATTGAGTTATTTGCCAATATTGAATTACCTGAGGATGCAGTTCAGGCAATGAAATTAGGTGCTGTAGGGGTCGGTTTATTTCGCTCTGAGTTTCTATTCATGGATCGTAAGCAAGCGCTGCCAGACGAGGAGCAACAATTTTTTGAGTACCGCCGTGTGGTGGATTTGATGCATGGTTTACCAGTCAATATTAGAACGATTGACGTTGGCGCTGATAAGGCCTTGGGTACAGGTGGTAACGATGTATCTCAGACCGGTACATCACCATTAGGTTTGCGGGCAATTCGCTGGTCCCTCACTGAACCAGAAATCTTTTTGAATCAATTGCGGGCAATTTTGCGCGCTTCCGCATTTGGTCAGGCTCGCATCATGATTCCAATGTTGGCTCACGCTAAAGAAATTGATGAAACTTTCCGCTTAATTGAAAAAGCCAAGCAACAGCTCCATCAACGTGGCCAGGCATTTAATCCCAATATTCAAGTGGGTGCCATGATTGAAATCCCGGCTGCAGCCTTAGTGTTGCCTCTATTCATTAATCGTTTCGACTTTTTATCTATTGGCACAAACGATTTAATTCAGTACACCTTAGCAATTGATCGTGCTGATCACGCTGTGGCGCACCTATACGATCCATTGCATCCAGCAATTTTGAATTTGCTTGCCAATATTATTGAGCAAGCTAAGCGTGCTAATGTTCCAATTGCGGTATGTGGCGAGATGGCTGGCGATCCTACTTTGACAAGGTTATTGCTTGGTATGGGATTAACTGACTTCTCGATGCACTTTAGTCAACTATTATTGGTCAAACGCGAGATATTAAAAGCGAATGTAGGCCTATTAAAGTCTCGTGTACCAAGGGTACTCAAAGCATATGAGCCCGAGGATCAGGCTAAGGCATTAGAACGTTTAATGGCTTAGTGTGCTTTACCGCAAACTGAGCACTCAGGATTGCGAGAGATTTTGAATTCATCTATTTGGGTAGTGCGAGCATTCCAAAGCAGCATACGACCTACTAAGACTTCACCAAAACCAATCAGTACTTGTATTGCTTGAGCTGCTTGTATAGCGCCAATAATTCCTACTAGTGGCGAGAAGATGCCCATTGAGGAGCAACTGACTTCTGCAAAATCATCATCCGGTGCAAAGATACAGGCATAACAAGGGGATGCGGCATTACGTGGATCAAAGACGCTAATCTGTCCATCAAAGCCAAGCGCTGATCCAGAAACCAAGGGGGTGCGATGCTTTACGCAACTGGCATTAATTAAATGACGGCTTGCAAAGTTATCAGTGCAATCTAAAACTATATCAACGCTTGGTAATAATTCATCAAGAAGTGCTGCCGTTGCTTTAGCTTCAATGGTTTCAATTTGAATGCTAGCATTTAGCTGTTGCAAGAATTCCTTCCCAGAATTTACTTTACTTTTACCCACACTTTTTTCAGTGTGCATGATCTGGCGCTGTAGATTAGTCAGCTCAACTTGGTCATGGTCCATCAGTGTGATGTGACCAATACCAGCAGCAGCCAAGTAAGGAGCTGCTGCGCTTCCAAGACCGCCAGCTCCGATTACTAGGGCGTGGGATTTTAAAAGTGTTTCTTGGCCTGCAATATCGATTTCTTCAAGGAGTAAGTGCCTTGAGTAGCGCAGTAACTGCTCATCATTCATGTGCAAACCATTAAATTACTCAAGCTTGGATGAAGAGCGCTTCACCGGCTGACCATTAATAAATGCAACAGCTTGCGAGAGCATGAAGTCATCTGCACTGCCAAGTTCAGGCGGCTTCTTATTCTTATCTTTCTCTTTTTCTTCAGGGGTTTTCTTCGCATTCTTTTCTTCAATGCGTTGCAACTCTTCGAGACGACGTTGCTCCCGATCTTTAATCAACTTATCTTCAGCAGATTGCTTATTACGCAGATGCTTTTCACTATCGATTTCACGAGTAATGAGGACATCATCTGGATCGCCATCTTTATTTTGATCAACCGGGATATCTGGTTTAACACCAAACGCCTGAATCGATTTTCCACTTGGTGTGTAGTAGTAAGCAGTGGTGATCTTTAGTGCGGAATCATTTGTCAGTGGACGTACAGTTTGGACAGAACCTTTACCAAAAGTTGTTTTGCCAATAATGGTTGCGCGTTTGTAGTCTTGCAATGCGCCAGCAACAATCTCTGAAGCAGAAGCTGAATAAGCGTTGACCAATACAACCATCGGTAGTTTTTTGAATATCTCGGGAACGCCAGCTAATGGATCGCCAGGTTCGCTGAGGCGGTACATCGCTGGTGTGGCATTAAATATTTGCTTAGAGTCAGGTGCTTGACCTTTGGTAGAAACAACCACTACATCAGCAGGTAAGAAGGCTGCAGCAACGCCAACTGCACCTTGCAGGAGGCCACCACCATTGTTTCTTAGATCTAGGATGATGCCCTTCAGTTTTGGATCCTGATTGGCAAGCTCTGTTAATTTTTTAGCAAGGTCTGGAACAGTTCGCTCCTGAAAGCTTGTGACTCTAACCCACGCAATATCGTTATCTAAGATCTTTGCTTTAACAGACTGAACTTTAATTTCTGCGCGCGTGATAGTGACTGGAAAACTTCGCTCCTCGCTCTTGCGATATATGGTTAAAGTAATCTTAGTACCAGGCGTACCACGCATAGTGCGAACTGCTTTATCTAGTGACATCCCACGCACTGGCTTATCATCTAAGCGAGTAATTAAATCGCCTGCTTGCAATCCAGCACGTGCAGCAGGACTATCTTCAATCGGGTTAAGAACTTTAACAACGCCATCTTCGGAGGTGATTTCGATTCCGAGACCAGCAAATTTTCCTGATGTTGCTTCTTGCATTTCAGAAAAATCTTTTTTGTCTAAAAAGGTGGAGTGTGGATCCAGACTGCTAACCATACCTTTGACAGCATCAGTTAAGAGTTGCTTATCTTCGATTGGCTCAACATATTCACGTTTGATTTGCGCAAAGACATTAGAGAGTGTGCGTAGTTCATCGAGCGGCAGCTGAGCGCCTTGTTGGGCAGTTGCCGACAGTTGGATAGTAGCTGCAATGCCAGCAATCAAGCCGACTGCAATAAGAGCAAAATTTTTCAGAAATTGGCGCATAGCTCTATTTAACCCTAGTTCAGAAAAAAGTGTTGAATGGGTTTGAGATTGTCATCAAGCTCATACACAAGAGGTACACCATTAGGGATATTTACTTCCATAATGGCTTCATCAGACATTTGATCTAAGTATTTAATTAAAGAGCGAATACTGTTGCCATGTGCAACTAAGAGCACGCGTTTACCAGCCTTTAGTGCAGGTGCAATCGATTCATTCCACAAAGGAAGTACGCGCTCAACATTATCTTTGAGGCACTCACCCAGAGGAATATCAGTGGTATTGAGTTTTGCATAGCGTTGATCATTTTTAGGATTGAGCTCATCGCTAGGCTCTAGTAATGGCGGTCTAACATCATATGAGCGACGCCAGATATGAACTTGCTCGTCACCATATTTAGCAGCAGTCTCTGCTTTATTAAGACCAGTAAGGGCGCCGTAATGACGCTCATTCAATCGCCAGCTATGCACCACAGGAAGCCACATTAAATCCATAGAGTCTTGAATGTGCCAAAGTGTGCGAATAGCACGTCTTAGGACTGAGGTATAGGCCACATCAAACTCATAGCCAGCTTTTTTGAGGTTTTCACCAGCCAAGAGGGCTTGCTCTATGCCTTTTGGGGTTAAGTCAACGTCGGCCCAGCCAGTGAAGCGGTTTTCAAGGTTCCAGGTAGATTCGCCATGACGAATAAGGACAAGTTGTTTCATAGAGCCATTCTATAATCGGGTGATGAACTTTCTTACTCAAATTGATAATTTAGCGCTTATTGCCCTCCTGATGGTTTCGGGTGCCGCGCTTTTCCTACCGACATTATCTACGCTTATTGGCGGAAAAGGCTTGTCGCCCACCGAGGCTACTATTTGGATTAATCGTCGTAAGGCCTATGTTTTAGATTTGCGCTCTGAAGAAGCATTTAAAGTGGGCCGGCTTCCCGGGGCTAAATTGATTAACCCAGCTGAGATTTCTGCTGCGATTGAGAAGCTCAAGCTAGATCGTAAGAACCCGCTAGTACTCGTATGTGAAACTGGCTCCCACTCTCGCAAGGCTCTTGCAGAGGTTAAAAAACTCGGTTTTGTGGATGTTGGAACCTTAGATGGTGGCGTGCAGGCTTGGAAACAAGCCGCCCTTCCATTGGTGAAGCAATAGACCTATGCCTCAAGTAATAATGTATAGCACCCAAGTTTG
>CAIVXR010000009.1 GCA_903909925.1 uncultured beta proteobacterium
GGACAGTTGTGAGTTCACTTAACCTTGAACAAGATGAACCTGTTCCAACAAAAAATAAAAAGAAGAACCGTAATCTCAAAATTTTTCTGGGAATTGGTGCACTCATTGCCATACCAGCGATTGGCTCAACACTTGCCGCCAGTATCACGGTGAACGCAGGATCTGTTCAATTCGGTCAGGGCATTAGCCAAGCTGTTGCCTGTGATTCCAACGTGACTATTACTCCCGTAAATCAGTTTTCAAATGCTCAAACGGCTGGTTCTTTTAATTTAGACACGATAACTGTCTCTGGAATTGCGAATGCGTGCTCGGGATTTAAATTCAGTTTGAAGGCGTTCGGAGATACTAGTAGTACACCACTAACCATATCCAGTGGCGGAGCAATTACGAATGCCATAATTTTTACGCCCACCATCACGACCTCCACGACCTCATGCACAGTTGTTGCACAGGCGTCTGCCTCCGAAACTGATACATGTACTTACTCGAGCGACAGTAATACAGTTCAAGTTGTTTTGGGTGCCGGGGTAACATTGCCAGCTACTTCAATTTATAAATTCACGCTCGAAACATCCTGATTTAGTTAGTCTTTAAATGCGCACAGCAGAACTTTCCCCTGAACTTGGTGCTCCCCTAAAGTGGATTGAGCCTCGAAGCCTTAAAAGAGATGCTATGGCTTTAGTGACTGTAACAAACTCGACCGGCGAAAAAAGTATTTTGATTTCTTACCGTGGTATTAGAACTGTGGAGTCAAAGGATTATGTTGCCGCTCCTAGAGAGCGAATCAAGGTAAAACGCAGGCCAGCCCAACAAGCTATTGCTTTGATGGTAAAAGTATTTGGCTGGAGTTGTGTGGCTTTGCTTCTTTCTTTTGCAGCGCTAACTACTACCGGAGTTATGCAGGCACGAGTAGTTTTAACTGGCTCGATGGTGCCGGCGATCAATCCCGGTGACGTTGTTATTACGACCAGCGCAAGCACCGTTCGGCCAAAAGTAGGTGACATAGTTACCTATACAGGTAAGCGCTTTGATGGAAGCAAAGTTGCGGATTTCACTCACAGAATTGTTGCCGGGGATGGCATTCATGGTTTTACTGTTAAAGGTGACGCCAATCCATCTGAAGATGTTCAAAAACCTACTCTCAATGACATTGATGGGGTTGTGCTCTTCACCATTCCTTGGCTAGGCAAGCTTCTTTCCCCTCAAGTACTAATGGTTTTGTTGATCGCAGGCTTTGGCGTGTGGCTCATTGTGGATGCATTCCGCAGTGAAAATTAAGTTATTTTCCTCTTTTCTTCTTGCCCTTTTCTTTGGACTTCAAGGTGCCAGCATTGCCCAAGCCTCTGATATTCCAACCCTGCAATGGGAACGTGGCCGACAACAAGTCATCACCCTTGGTGGGCAAACTGCAGACAAGCTCTGGTCTATTGACCTTGTAGGAAAAGGAAAGACCCTTACATTTAACAGAAGTTCGGTAAATAAAGCAGGCTTTCTTGTCTACTCAGTAGATATTCCAGCAAGTTTTTCTGTTGGAGATTATGAAATACATGTGAGCGGCCCCCAAGAGGCAACGACAACTACCGCCTATGTGAAAATACTTGAACAGGTCTCCTATGACCCTCTTACCGACCCCAAAGGCGTTGGAGTCATAGCGGTTATTGCATTTACCTTGCTTTCATTCTTTGCGGGTAGCAAACCTGGGATAGATCAAAGCAGTAGCGATGAAGCTTCTTCACTTGGCTCAGTAGAGAAGGAGTATCAAGGCGTCGCATTCGAACAGACAGGCAGGTTAGATCAAACCAGGCTGACTAAATCATCACTAACTAGAAAACTCGATGAACTCAGACATGTTTGGATTTTAGAGAGTTCACCCAGATCTCCTCTTATTTCTCGTCTCATCTCAGATGGAACTTACACGCAATCTCTCATCGGGCCTTTTGCATTGGTGCTTCCGTTATTTGGAATTGGCCTTGGGTATCAGATTGCTCACGTGATGAAGGTAAATAATGGTTTGGTTCCAACTTCTCTAGGACTCATGAGTGCTGCGGTAATACTTGGCGTATTCGATGCATTCGCAGGGTTGCTTGCGTTCATAACCTTTACTGCAACAGTTGCAACTGAGGGAAGGATTCATAACGCAGTAGATATCCGGACCTTACTCGGCTTAAGCCTCATTTGGTTTACGCCGTCTCTCGTCGCTGGAGCTGCTCGCCCCCTTCGCCGAAACAAAAATGAGTGGCAACTTTGGGAGCGTTTGACCGATCTAGCGATTTCAACATTACTTGCCGGATTGGCCATTAAAGAAATGACTGCAGCACTCGATGGTTTTTCTCATCAGAAGACATTGCTAGCAGAACATTCAAAGGAAATTGCAATTGCTGGAGGCATTGCAGTCATTGTGCGATTCCTGATCGAAGAGATGGCAACCCGCCTTGCACCTAGGCGCGTTGAGTACTTGACCCCACCAAGGGTTAAAGAGCAGTATCTTGATAGTTTTATATATAGCATTTTGGTCAAAATAGTTATTTATTTCTTTTTTATGTTTGGATTTTTTGGTCTCTGTTGGCAAATGTTCACGGCCACAGCAATTTTGATTCTTCCAGGTCTGTTCAAGCGCTTTGCAGGTAAGTTGCCGAATGTACCTTGGCTCTGGCAATTGATTCCCGGTGGAATTCCATCAATCGTGATTATGAGCTTTATCGGCTTTGAATTTACACATTGGGTGAATTCACTACCGCTGGTTTCAAGTGATAAAACAAAAACAATTCTCATTCTCACCTCCTTGCCTGGATTTGCTGTAGGACTCTTGAAGCTTTTTGGAAGGACTCCAAAACAAGGTGATGTTCGGTGGTATCGAAGAGAAAATTTCAGATTCTTCTATAGGTTCTCTGGCCCGATCATGCTTGTAATCGCGGTCCTCATTACAACAGGGGTGCTTCCATGATTCCAAAGAATTGGGAAGGAAGTGACTTTTATCGCGACCTGGGTGTGCACTCATCTGCCTCACTTGACGAGATTAAAAGTGCCTACAGAAAAAGAGTTCGTGAATACCACCCAGATCTCAATCCTGATCCAGCAAATAGAGAGCGCTTTCGTCAAGTAACTTTGGCTTACACCGTTCTCAGTGATGAGAAAACTCGTGAAGAATACGATGACTACATTTTTGGTGAAGAAGAAATTCCTCGGCAGAACGCATATGTCAGGAGAGAGAAAAAAAAGAATCGCTTCTTTGGTTTGATCGGAAGGGCAGCAATCTTCATTGTGGTGCTGTTACTACTGAGAGCATTTGGTTTTGCCATTCCACAAGTGTCCACAAACGCCAACCAAGGCAGTATTAGTTCTGCGCTGCAAAAATTAACCGGTAGTGGAAATAACCAGATACTTGCACTTATGGTTGGACCTCAAGGACCTCCAGGACCGGCAGGTGTTGCAGGTAAAAATGGTTTTATAGGACTCAATGGTTATCAAGGCAAAGATGGATTACCAGGAGCACCTGGCGCGGTCGGGGAACAAGGTCCGATTGGTCCGGCTGGACCGCAAGGCGTACAAGGAACTCAAGGAACTCAGGGCACGCAGGGTCTCCAAGGGCTGCAAGGAATTAATGGACAGAATGTGACAATTTCATCTGCAACTTCTGATCAATGTAGCGCAGGCGGTTATGTTCTTACCGGTAAAGATTCTTCAGGTAACGCAATTTCAGTTCCAGTCTGTAATGGTTCAGGGGGCGGAGGCGGTGGTTCAGGAATTTTAGGAACAGGATATGTCAATGTTGGAGCCTGCGACTCTAACGTTCACATCTCACTTGAATCTGCTTTTACAGGTGGCGAATTTAAGATGAGCGCAATAATTGTCGATCAATTATCTGGCGACTGCGATGGACAACTTCTTACGGCAACTCTCAAAGTTAAATCAGGGACGGTTGATGGAACGTCAGGAACATATGTTGCAGGCGATACTTATGTTTGCTCCACCAGGCTTTCCCTCGATACAAATAGCGCCTCGAACTCTGTGGCTTTAACAAGCGCCGATTGCACAAACAGTAGAACAAATGCCAATAGCTTTAATGACCTCTACGCAATAGACGTGAGTAGCGACTCACGAGGGTTGCAGATACAGATCGCATAATGAAAAAGCTTTTTCGTACCGCACTTGCATCCATAATTCTTGGGGCTGGTTTAGTCAGCATTGGTCCAGGAATTCCAGCAGCGCACGCTGCAGATGGAGCATGTTCCAATAATGGAAC
>CAIVXR010000010.1 GCA_903909925.1 uncultured beta proteobacterium
CAAAACCCGTATTTTGATCTCCCTCTCAGTTTGAAACAATCGCCAGAAGTATGTAATGGTCTGATTGCTCAGCTGGAAGATATTTTAATTGCCAGTCAGGCGAAGTCTGGTTGGGAAACTTTTGTGATGGCGATAGAGCGAGCCAATAGTTACGCTGCAAGCAATGGTGGATCACCTAATGCGCATTTAATTGATCTCATAAAGTTTGTCAGGCGCTTGCACACTGGCTGGCAACAGTCGATGCTAGATTGCTCTAGCGCCTATGGGCTCTTGCAAAAAAATCTTCAAGAAACGGGCATGGCAAGCCGGCTTGAAAAGGATGCTGCAGGCAAGCAGCTCCTCGAAGTGCTAAAAGGATTTGATTTGAGTAGCGGCATTTATAAAGACCTCAAGATGCGCTTACCCGAGTGGCTAAGCCTTCTCAAGACAATCATCGAGGAAGCGTCTTATGAAGAAGCTGGCAAAGAAGCGCTAGCAACCCTCAGTATTTTGCCTCTCAGCTCAACACGACTACGTCAATTTGAAGCCGTAGTTCTAGTGGGGTGTGATGAGCAGCAACTTCCTGCTTTTTCTGAACCACCTCTGTTTTTCTCAGATACGCTAAATCGATATCTCAAATCATCAACGATTGCCGCGCAATACGTCCAGCAGGCGAGAGATCTTTCTCAGTTGCTAGTGTCTTGTAAGAATGTCGATTTACTTTGGCAGAGCAAAAGCAAAAGTGGAGAACCGTTAAGGCCATCAGCTTGGATTCAGCGCTTACAAGCTAAATTAAAAGACTGGCGAGTCATTGATGCGAAGCCAGAGTTGTATGAAGGTAAATCTCAGCCAAGGACAATGTCAGTGAGCATCCCCAATCAGAACTTAGCTATTCCAGTGACGGTTTCACCCAGCGCCTATAAGGCTTTACGCGATTGTCCTTATCGCTATTACGTTAGTAGCTTATTGGGATTACGTAAGGCAAAAGAATTTGAAGAGGGCTTTGATGCGTCCTTAGCAGGACAGACATTGCATGCGCTGCTAAAAACCTTTTTCCAGGCACTCAAGACTGAAGCAGAGAAGTCGCATTCATCAATACACCAAGGTAACGAGGCACGACGTCAGTGGATGATCGATCACTTAATGAAGTGTTCAGAAAAAGAGTTTGAGCGCCTTATTGCTGGTGATGCCAGAGTCTTAGGAGCATTAAGAGATTGGCAAAAACAAATCCCTAGTTTTATTGATTGGCAAATCCAGAGAGAGAATGAAGGATGGCGCTATCACGATGCCGAGCTACCGATTGGCTTTACATTAAGTTTGATTGACCCTGATGGGGTGCAAAGAGATATCCACATTGCAGGGCGCGCTGATCGATTTGATATTCATGAATCTGATAGCACTGCAGCAGCAGTGATTGACTATAAAAATCAGAAAATGAAAAAGATTGTGGATCGCTCTGAGAATATCTTGGATGACCCACAGCTTTTAATCTATGCTCGCGCTGCCAATGAGAATGCGATTGCAGCCCACCTACCAGGGCGGACAGTAGAGGAGGCGCAGTGGGTCTCACTCAAGGCAGAGATTGATAAAGGCGAGGATAAAAATATCCGGGCGCATACGGTAGAGGATATGCCCAATGCAATGGCTCAATTTTCTGAGCAGATCGA
>CAIVXR010000011.1 GCA_903909925.1 uncultured beta proteobacterium
ATCACGTAGCGACATTGCGTAATGCGCGCGGGACGATTTACCCTGATCCTCTCAAAGCGGCACGTTTAGCCGAAGAAGCTGGGGCCGATTTAATCACTCTACATTTACGCGAAGACCGTCGTCATATAAAGGATGCGGATTTATTAGCGCTGCGCCCACTAATCAAAACGCGTATGAATCTCGAGTGTGCAGTTACTCCAGAAATGTTAAACATCGCTTGTAAGGTTAAGCCACATGATGTGTGCTTGGTGCCTGAGAAGCGAGAAGAGGTCACCACTGAGGGTGGTCTAGATGTCTTAGGTCACTTTGAGGCAGTAAAGGCTGCAACAAAACAATTGCAAGAGGCAGGCATTCGGGTATCGCTGTTTATTGATCCAGAAGAGATGCAAATTCAAGCCGCTAAAGATGTCGGTGCCACGGTTGTGGAATTGCATACCGGTCGTTACGCAGACTTATCTGGTGCGGATCAGGAGCAAGAGTTAGAGCGTATTCGTAAGGCAGCTCAATTTGGAAAAAGTATTGGACTGCGGGTCAATGCTGGGCATGGACTGAATGAAGGTAATGTCATGGCTATTGCAGGAATTGCTGAGTTATCTGAGCTGAATATTGGCCATGCCATTGTGGCTGAGGCAGTATTTAAGGGATGGCAAAAAGCGATTACTGATATGAAATCCCTAATGGCTCAAGGTAGAGCAAAATAATTCAAATGATTATCGGCATCGGCACAGACATTCTGCAGATTGAGCGCTTACAAGCAGCTTATGATCGTACTAATGGTCGTTTGGCAGAAAGAATCTTGGGTCCTGATGAGATATTGGTCTTTAAACATCGTCTCGCCAGAAATCACAAACGAGGAATCGCTTTCTTGGCGACGCGCTTTGCGGCTAAAGAAGCCTTTTCTAAGGCAATTGGTTTGGGGATGAGAATGCCGATGACCTGGCGTTCCTTGCAAACCTTAAATGAACCGAGTGGAAAGCCTGTCACCTCTTATTTAGGTGCGCTTGCTCAGTTCATGGCTGAAAAGAATTGGGAAGCACAAGTGACAGTCAGTGATGAGCAAGATATGGCCATTGCTCATGTGATCGTTACTCAAAAGTAAAAGTCAGAAGTAAACAATATCAAGAGGAAGAAATGACTCAGTCAATCATGGCACCAGGCCCAGTAACCTTGGATGTAGTTGGTCAGACATTAAATGCTGAAGATCGCCGCCGCATTCTAGATCCATTAACTGGTGGTGTCATCTTGTTTGGTAGAAACTTTGCCAGTCGCAAACAACTAACCAAACTGACTGCTGATATCAAAAAACTACGCCCTGATGTATTGATTTCTATTGATCATGAAGGTGGTCGAGTGCAGCGCGCTAGGACTGATGGCTTTACTCATCTCCCAGCAATGCGTAAATTAGGAGAGCTTTGGGGTACAAAAAGCCAATCAACCCATGCTGCTGAATCCGCAGCACTTGCGATGGCAGCAGCTACTGCTTGCGGATACGTATTAGCTACCGAATTACGTGCTTGTGGTGTGGACTTCAGTTTTACACCAGTTCTCGATTTAGATTTTGGTCGCAGTGCAGTCATTGGTGATCGTTCATTTAGTCGTGATCCACAAATTGTGTTTGCTTTAGCAAAAAGCCTGAATGAAGGCTTGCGTTTGGCAGATATGGCTAATTGCGGTAAACATTTTCCAGGGCATGGTTGGGCGGAAGCGGACTCTCATGTGGCGATTCCGGTAGATGAGCGCTCCTTAGCGCAAATTCTGAATGATGA
>CAIVXR010000012.1 GCA_903909925.1 uncultured beta proteobacterium
ATGCTCGAATCACTGAGCGAATGGATGAGCTTTCCGCTTTACTACGCCTACAAAGGTGCAAATCCGCCCTCTAGAAATGGTGCATCTCATGCCACCATTTATCCCTACGGCCCCTTCAAAGCTGGCGATGGTAAGACTGTCATGCTGGGACTTCAAAATGAGCGTGAGTGGGTGCAATTCTGCGAAACGGTATTAGAGAATCCCTCACTTGCTCAAGATGAGCGCTTTGATAGAAATTACAAACGTAATGAAAAGCGCGCTGAGTTACTCGAAATTATTAATACTTGCTTTTGCAAGCTCACATCAGAACAACTCATTGCGAGATTAGATAAAGCACAAATTGCGAATGCTCACTTAAATGATATGGAAGGCCTGTGGAAGCATGAGCAGTTAAAGGCACGCAATCGTTGGACCGAAATAGGTACGCCGAATGGCAAGATTGCAGCCCTACTACCACCGGGATTGAACGATAGCTATGACTATCGTATGGATCCTGTTCCGGCTGTAGGTGAACACACCGACGCTATTTTGAAAGAGCTGGGTTTGGCAGATTCTGATATTACCGATATGCGTGCCTCTGGCGCAATTTAAAGCAGCGGAGAAGTAAGGTGGGCTGCATTCTCGAGGTAACGATGCCAATGTGGCCGTCCTATCCAAGCCTCGAGATCTACAAACTCCGATTTTTCTAGATAAGAATCGATGAGTTTTTGGAGTTTAGCGCAGAAATCTTCGTTGTAGACAATCAAACTAATCTCAAAGTTCAAACGCAGGCTTCTCTGATCAAAATTAACCGATCCAAAGATAGCGATTCTTTTATCGACTAATAAGCTTTTAGTATGAAGCAAGCCGCCGTCAAACTCTGCAATCTTAACTCCCGAGCGTAATAAATCACTGTAATAACTTTTACTACTCCAAGAGACTAATGTTGAGTCGTTTAACTTTGGAATAATCAAAGTGACATTGACGCCCCTTCTAGCAGCCGCCATGAGTGCTTGTAATAAACCATCGTCAGGCCCAAAGTAGGGAGTTGTAATCGTTAATTCTTCTCGTGCATCAATAATTGCAGAGAGCAGTACTTGATACAAAATATCATCTCGATAAACAGGCCCAGAGGCGAGCTTCTGAGCTGTAACGCTACCTACATGAGGTGCTGCCTTCGGAATGCACTCATTAAAACGAATAATGCTAGGGTTATCAACACTCCAATCGAAAGCAAATGTAAGTTCAAACTGTGCAGCAACGGGACCCTCCACGCGTACCATAGCATCAACCCACTCACCTACCCCAGAATCCTGTTTAAATGTTCTTGGATCCACCAGGTTCATACTTCCCGTCCAAACAATAGTGCCATCCACTACAAATATTTTTCGATGTAAACGTAAATCAGCACGCCTAAATTGGAAGCGGCCAATCTGAATTGGTAAGGCTTCTGTTATCTGAATGCCAGCATTACGAAAGCGCCCAGGCCATTTGGATTTAAACCAATGTTTACTTCCCAAGGAATCTAACATTACACGACAAGATACCCCCCTTTTTGCAGCAGTAATAAGTGCCTCACCGACTTCATCAGCTAAGCCCCCTAAAGCCCAAATATAAAATTCAAGATGAAGGCTTATCTTTGCTTGATGAATCTCATCAATAAAGCACTGCAAAATCTTGAGCGAATCTGTATGGAGTTCAACCTTATTACCAGCAACAACAGGGGAGCCATTCTGGGCTTCCGCCAATAGACTTAAGGCTCTGCCCTCCAAAGGCATTTTCTGCCGATCACCAGCGTAGTCTTTGCATACCTGCTGGGTAACACGCGTGTATTCATGATTCATACGACTAATTTTTTTGGTGAGTTTGCGACCTACAGGGCGCTCTCCTATGAGGACGTATAAACTAATACCGAGAACAGGGAAAGTCATCACAATGAAAATCCAAGCAAACGCTACTCCTACTGGCCTTCTCACAGAAATAATGATACCAATGAAGTAAGTAACTAATCCAAAGTGAATAAATAAGAGCCAATTGATATTGAGCTCAAAAAAATGTTTTAGAAAAATACTGAGTAGGTCATTCATATCAATTCCAGTTCCGCCGCTATTCCTAAATGATCAGATAATTTCATCCAGTCGTGTAAAATTTCTACAGAATGAATCTTTAGACCTCGTACATAAATTCTATCCATTGCTAATAAGGGCTTCATGCTAGGAAAAGTCTTCGCTGGTGAGCCAGTCAAAACCTCAAAGACCTCTTCAAACCCGGCTGCCTTCATTGGTACTCCGACGCGATTGCGCCAATCATTAAAGTCTCCAGCCACAATCGTTGGGCCCTGCTGAGTTAGCTCTTCAATATGCCTAATAATTTGCTCTAACTGACGCTCTCTACCGCGCTCAAATAAAGCCAAGTGTACGCAGAAGCAATGAATGGGCTGATCAATTCCATCAAGCCAAGTAACACTGTGGAGTAAACCCCGCCTCTCAAAACGATATGCGGAAATATTGTAATTTAATCCCTTGTGGAGTGGGTGCTTAGACAAAATAGCATTGCCGTGATGGCCATCTGGATACTCCATATTTTTTCCATAGTGCCAATCGCGCCAAAAGTCTTCCGAGAGAAAGTGTGTTAACTCTGTTAATGGCCATTGCCCAAAGCGCCGAACTCTTCCACGATGCTCTTGCTGTAATTCTTGAAGAAATAGTAAATCTGGATGATGACTACGCATCCTTTGCCGCAATTGATGAATAGTAGAGTGCCTATGCAATGGAGAAACGCCCTTATGCACATTCATACTCATGACAGTAAAGCGAGTACCCCTAATCTGAGTCATTAAAATTGACCTGCTGCGCGCTGCCGCCTAACCCGCGCCAAATAAATCTCGCCTTCGACTAAATCTTGACATTGCATGCATTTATTGCAAATAGATGCTTGCTCCCGCAACTCTTCTATGGAGTTGATAGGATGAGCATCCAGGTACTCGCGTAGATCTGCATCAAGGATCTCGTTGCAAAGGCAAATCACTTGGGCCATTAGTCAGAAAATAGGGCTATAGATTGCATAAAGTCCATTTTGCCATTGCCTTGATAGAATCAAGCCCATGTCGAACGCTTTTCAAGCCGCCCTAGCCCTACTCGCCCATCTAGATGGCGGAGTGCTAGGAATCGTCCTGGTTTCCCTCCAAGTCAGCTTAACTGCCCTGCTTTTTGGCACCCTCATTGGGCTGCCAATTGGGGCGCTTCTTGCCACAGAAGAATTTAAGGGTAAGAGATGGATCATCGTGGTCTTAAATACCCTAATGGGGGTTCCAACGGTCATCGTCGGGGTCCTTATTTATCTGATGCTATCTCGTACAGGGCCCCTAGGAGCCTGGGGATGGCTCTTTACTGTTAAGGGTATGATCCTTGCGCAAATCCTCCTGACAACACCTTTAATCGCAGCCCTAAGCCGGCAAATTCTGGAAGACTCCTGGAGAATTCATCGCGATACCTTCTTAAGCCTTAGATTGCCATCGATGGCACGCTTTAAGTGGCTCATTTGGGATTGCCGCTTCTCTCTCACCATTGCCATCCTAGCTGGCCTTGCTAGAGCAATTTCTGAGGTTGGCGCTGTCATGATTGTCGGTGGCAATATTGATCACTCCACCAGAACCATGACTACTGCAATCGCTTTAGAAACCAGCAAGGGTGATTTACCCTTAGCGCTTGCCTTAGGGATAGTCTTGCTTGGAATTGTTCTATTAGCAAATCTATTTACGTTTGCAGTTCGTCAAGTAGCGGAGCGTCGCTATGGTTGATGTGGCAGAGCAATTTGAACGATTTATCGAGTTACGCGATATCACCGTCAAAAGTAATGGTCGCATCATTCTCAATATTGAGCACGCGATCATTCCAGCTGACCGCATTACCGCTTGTATTGGCCCAAATGGGGCGGGTAAAACGACCTTTTTAAAGTTGTTAGATGGACTCATCAAGCCAGATACTGGAACAGTGAGCTACTCATTTGCTAATAAAACCGCATTGGTTTTACATCACACCCCAATGATTAAGGCTTCTACTAAAACGAATTTAAGTATGGTCAGGGATGCAGATTCTACGATTAATGATGAGGTAATTGAACAAGTCATCGAACGGATTGGTTTAAAGAAACTGGCAACTACTCCCGCTCACAAACTCTCTGCTGGTGAGAGACAGAAGCTTTGCCTTGGGCGGGCAATTTTGCAAAAGCCCAATTTAGTGTTACTAGATGAGCCTACAGCAAATTTAGATCCCAATACTACTGAGCAAGTTGAAGAAATGATTCGCCAGTTTGATACGCAAAATACCGATGTTATTTTTTCCTCACATCAACTCGCTCAAGTGCAAAGGCTTGCGCAATACATCGTCTTTATTGATCATGGTGAGATAAAAGAAAAGGGACCCGTAGGCCCCTTCTTTTTGAATCCTCAAACGCAGGCTGCTAAACGCTACCTACATCAAGAATTACTAACTGAATAAAGCAATTAATTACTTTGCTGCAGCCACTGGTGCAACAAATGGCGGTGGTGCAGTGCAAGCAGCAGGCGCAGCCGTACCAGCTGTCTTAAAGCGATCAGCAACTCTGTTCATAGCCTGACACAATTGATAAGCGCCAACTTTATCTCCATAAGCAGCTTTTGCTTTAGCTAAGGTTGCGGCCTCTTGAGCCTCTGGAGTTAAGGGAGGCAATGCAGCCATGACAGAAGCAGCAGCAAATGCGCAGAGTGTGAAAGCAATGGTCTTTTTCATG
>CAIVXR010000013.1 GCA_903909925.1 uncultured beta proteobacterium
ACTAGAAGAACCACCAGGGGTATGTTTGCTGTTATGCGGATTAGTGGTGACACCACTTTTAAAAGTGGCAAATTCTGTAGTGACTGTTTTTCCGAGGATGATGCCACCAGCTTGTCGCATTAATGCAATTGAAACAGCATCTGCGCGCGGGAAATGATTTTGATAAATAGGAGATCCATATGCAGTAGGTAGGTCATAGGTATCGTATAAATCCTTTACCCCAATGGGTATACCATGCAATAGACCCTGAATAGCACCTTTATCAAGCTGCTTGGCTCTAGCTAGGGCATTTTCCTTACCAAGGCTAACCCAGGCTTTTACAGAGTTCTCACGCTGGCCAATACGATCGAGGCAGGCAAGTAGTAAATCGGTTGCTTTAATCTCTCGTCTGGAGAGGGCTTTTGCTGCTTGGGCGGCGCTAAGGCTTTCGAGATCTTTCATCACTCTATTTTACGTTCGGTGGCGTATGATCGCAATTTACCGTTTTTAACTACCAACCACTAGTACAAAGTAGATCAATGAAGCAACATTCAGTACGTGAAGCATGGCTGCAAGATGCCGTTAGACACCTCGAACCAGTATTTTCCAAGGCAGGCTATGCCATTCCCCCAGTTCGAGTCTCTTGTGGATTTCCGGCCTCTAGTAGTCCCAGAACTACCCTGGGCCAGTGCTGGCCAAGAGAGCGTTCTGGAGGGGGTGTCAATGAGATCTTTATCTCCCCCAAAATTGATGATCCAGTGCAATTGCTAGATACCTTAGTGCATGAGCTATGCCATGCCGTTGATGACTGTTTTAGCGGCCATGGAGAGGACTTTAAGGGCATTGCCCAAACAGTCGGCCTAGAGGGACCCGCCAGAATGGCGCATGCTACAGAAGAGCTGATGGTGAGGCTCATGATGATTAGCCAAGAGCTTGGCCCATACCCGCATCAGGCCATCGTCTTTCCACCGCCTAGACCTAGTAATGCCAGCCGCAGTAAGGCCAAGTGTGGTCAATGTGGCTATGAGGTCACTTTGCTTAAAAAATGGGCTAGTTATGGCGCGCCAATCTGTCCGAAGGATAATATCCGGATGCAGGAGGATGCTCCAGAGACTATTGAAAATACGAGCGATTACGACACTGAGTCAGTGACTCAGGGTGGGAAGTCTGCCCCTGACCAAATTCGTCGTGCGATCAGCTAGTATCGATATTCACCTCAATGCATTAAACACAACAATTCATTACTTGAGATAAAAACCATGAACGCTAAGAAAATCTTTAAGAACCCAAAAATTGCCGTGATTCCTGGTGATGGCATTGGCAAGGAAGTCATGCCAGAAGGTGTGCGCGCTTTGGAAGCGGCTAATCGTAAATTTGGTATTGGCATGCAATTTGATTATTTTGATTTTGCTAGCTGTGATTACTATCTCAAGCATGGCAAGATGATGCCGGATGACTGGTTCGATACTCTCATGAAATACGACGCCATCTTTTTTGGTGCTGTTGGTATGCCCGATGTTCTTCCTGATCACGTTTCTTTGTGGGGTAGCTTAATTCAGTTCCGTCGGGGCTTTGATCAATATGTGAACTTGCGACCTGTCCGCTTATTACCTGGCATTCCTTGCCCATTAGCCAATCGCAAGCCAGGTGATATCGACTTCTTTGTAGTGCGCGAGAATACTGAGGGTGAGTACTCTAGCGTTGGCGGCAAAATGTTTCCCGAAACCGACCGTGAGTTTGTGATTCAGGAGTCGGTATTCACAAGACAGGGCGTTGATCGTATTCTGAAATATGC
>CAIVXR010000014.1 GCA_903909925.1 uncultured beta proteobacterium
GCTTGCCTTACTAGTTATGCAAATAATCGCTTGATTTTGGGTTATTTCACCCCCTAAGTCCTTGACGGCGCTCAAGGGAATGAATTCAGGGTTTACCCTAGACTACAAGAGTGATGGCGACGGCTTGTCTCCTGGGGGATTAGAGTAATCCAGCTTACGCTCATATACCCGAGTCTTAAAGCATTCTTGATAGCCTTTACTGCCGATTACCCAGCCAATAGAGGTGCAGTCATCTTGGGCCGCAGATTCAATCGAGCCACAGCCTGAGAGCATAGCGATCATGGTGGCTGAAGCAAGAATTGGTAGTTTTTGTAAATTCATACCGCAAGTCTACTTGATTCTGATCTCAACATCGAGAGGGACACCCTCTTTTCCAGCCTCAGCAGACTTCACATCGCCCACGGTAATCCGATCCTTTAATCCTGGGTTTGCCTTGATCATCAAATCATAAGCAATCGTTGCTCTAGTTTTCGCCAATTCTTTCAGTTGGATATCGGTCACATCGATATCTGCAATGAGCTCTGTGCGCAATTGCTGGTTGCGGGCCTCGCCATCAGGCAGAGTCAATAAACGTTGACCCAATTTAATACGGCCGACGTATTGCGCGTAAGCTGCCTTCAAGCCAGACTGCACCCTTGGATCCGATAAGCTGGGTACTGGTACAGAGTTACCTGGTATCAATGTAAAGCCAGCCCCTTTCAAAATTGCAGTATCTGCTTTTGCTCGTGCCATCTCTTGTTTATCTTGCAGAGGGTCATATGTGCCAATAATTTCTAAGTTAGCGTTTGGTCGTTTAACTAAATACTCACCGAACTTTTCTAGGCGATCTTGATCGATAGGTAAAAAGACAGCTTCGCCTGGCACTGCATTTACCCCCTCATTACCGCCCATTCCCAATACTGAGGCTAGAGCTCTGAAGGGTGCAGTAGCAACGTTAGTTAATACGTTACTTATAGCCTGCCAAACCAAACCAGTTGCACTAAATTCAGGGGAGTCAACATTACCTGCGATCCGCACTGTGACATCAATAGTGTCATCAGAGTCTTCTAATAGCGCAATCGCTAAGCCTAAAGGTAACCTCCTACCCTTAAAGTCTGGAACCTCATCCCCTAAGACTACTTTCTTAATGATGATTTGATTGCTGCCGTTAAGCTCTCCATCTTTAGCGCGATAGTTAAGATTTAGATTCAAGCGCCCGCTCTCAATTTGATATCCAGCAAATGTCATTACGGCCGGATTGAATGTAGTAAGCGGAAGATTTCGAAAGCTCATGGCAATATCGTGATTGCGGCGTGGGTCATCAAAGGAAGCTTGACCTTTGGTCCTCATGCTACCTGAGCCTGCAACCACGCCGTCCATAGCTACAGATGCAAAGCGCCCCGGAAAATTACTAACGCCTAACAAAGTTGCATTGAACTTTTTAATATCTACTTTGAAGTTCGGCCGCATAGCGAAATCAGAAAATAAGACCTCGCCATCCCTCAGGTTCACTGTGCGTATATCTAAATTAAATGAGGATTCTGATTTAGCACTATCTAGAGTCTGCTCTGGCACATCGGCCTTAGATTTAGAAAATAGTCTGCGAAAATTTGACAATCCCTCGTCATTAATTTCAAAACGTAGCGCGGGGTGTTCAATATCTAATTGTGCAATTGCCAAACTGCTTCCCGCCTGCGCCTTTGATGACTTAGGTAGCCTGTACTCGAGTTGACTTATATCAGCCGCCTTCCAAGAGATTAGGGGTGTTTTGTCGCCCTTTTCTGTAATGGCTAGATCTATAAAGTGGAGGTCACCTGAAAGAATGTTGTCATCTGCTCCAAGCTTCACCAAAAGATCGGCATTCATTGAGCCACTTTTAGCAGTCAACTCTTTATTTGCTGGCAACATCCCCACGATTGGGGCCAAGGCAATATTTTCTACTTTAATCTTTCCATCAATTGCCTTAGATACAGTATTGAAAACCCAGCGAGAGCGCAGGCTCCCCTCATCAAGCTTCAAATCCAATTGCGCACCCAGAGATCCTGGGGTTGGATTATCCAATCCCCCAGCGATAGTGACATGATCAAAGGCAATCATCTTATTAATACCAGGGATAAGCAACTGTAGTGAACCCAAATTGAAATCATACTGAGCACGTATGCCAGAGACAACACCATTTTTATCGTAGTTAGCAACCTTTAGAAGTTTGATAGAAAAGGACTTTAGTTCCTCTTTTAAACGAGAGGACGTATCAAGCAAAGTAAAAGATGCTTCGTTGACTAGCAACTGTTCAATAGAAATCTTGGTTGGTTTTTTAGCCTCTTTGGGATCAGTTGGTGGAAGATTTTTTTCTACTGCATGAATCAATTCTTGCCAGTTCCAAATTGCAGCTTGCGCGGAAGTTCCTTTAGCAACGTTTTTTTCCAAAAGAATTCTGGGCTCTTCTAGAACAACCTCATCCAGACCAAACTCTCCCATAAGAATTCTGGACCACTTTAAAGAAACGACCAGCTTTTTCAAACCTAATAGATTATTGCCACGATTCTTTGCTAAATGAAGGTCATCAATTTCTACACGCAAGCGCAGCGGAGAAAGGCTTAGATCTTGATAGCTAATGTCGTAACCGATTTGATTGCCAAACTCAGTAACTGACTTTTTAATCAAGCTAGGTACAAATACATGGGATCCAGCCCAAAAAAGGGTAGTCAAAAATAGTAGTAAACCCACTACTCGCAGGCACCACACTTTAAATAGCGACGAATTAAGGGGAAACATCTACTTGTGTTTAGGTTGGGTTTTCAGTAACAATAAAATTATCACAGAACAATTAATATACGCCAGGAGATTTCATGAAGTCCTTAAAACAATACTTAGCAACCCTTGCTATTTGCATATCTACCCTCTTTTGCGGAAATTGGGCTCATGCCCAAAATGCAGATGGGTTTGTAGATCTGATTGATGGTGTCAGTTTAAATGGCTGGAACATTATTGGTACTGCTAGCTGGACTATTGGCAATGGGCTTATTGTAGGGAATAAACCTTCGGGCTTTTTGGTAAGCAATAAGGCTTATAAAAATTTCATTATCAAAGCTGAATTTTGGGCTGAGTCTGATACCAATAGCGGTATCTTCATTCGCTGCCAAGATGCAAACAAAGTTTCAGCTAGCAATGCCTATGAAATCAATATTTGGGATACGCGCCCAGAGCAAGCTTATGCCACTGGTGCGATTGTGGATGTCGCAAAAGTTAATCCAGTTCCTAAAGCGGGAGGTCGCTGGAACACAATGGAAATCACAGCCAATGGATCCCATTTCAAAGTTGTCTTGAATGGTGTCGTCACTGTAGCCGATGGTCAAGACAGTAAGTTTGCTGATGGCTTGATTGCCCTTCAATCAGCTGGTGGCGTAGTGAAGTTTAGGAAGCTGCAAATTAAGCCGATTTAATTCAGTGAAGCGTTATCTCATATCGATCGCCACAGGCTATAGGCCTTAGTGCCTTGGCCTCCTGCAGCATTTTGACCAACCCATAATTCGACATTGTTTTTAATGTGCGGGATAGGTTCCCCTGCTTTCTTCCGGTCAGTTCTGCTAACTCAGAAATCGACACCGGCTTAGATGCTCTGATAACGTGCAATAAAGCTCTATTTTCATCACTCAAGACCTGCGCTAAAGAGCGCATTGAGGTAAACCATATTTTTGGATCACCTGATTTCGGCTTTAGATCTCCCTTGGCGATTGCGAGCATTCGCGCCCTAATGTCTTTTTGTGAAGCAATTCCTATTTTGATTATTTTCATATTTCTTTTTCCGCTGCTCAGGTCTTGTTAACATCTTTAAAAAGTAATGTTAGCAAATACAACATCCCTGCTTAACTTAAGACTTTATTTTGCTGGCGGAAATCCAACCTTTTGCTCCCACATATTGTTAAAGACATGGATGATCGGTTTTTCATAAACACCTGCTTTGGTAAATGGCTCATCTCTCAACCAAGTATCGACATCTGTCCTACTAGGAAAATCCATTCCCAACAAACTGCCTACAACGGTTTTGCCATCCTCTGAAGTAAGTGGTCCAGCAAAGGCCATTCGTTCTGCCTGCTGAGCAAGATAGGCGCGATGCTCCGGTCTTACCTCTACTCGCAATTGTGCGGTGCCTGGTCGATCCATTAATAAGATTGCAAAAATCATAGTGTCTCCGTGTTGATTTCGTTTGATGAATTTCGAACTAATATCTTACGGGAAGTGGAAAAGAAAAAACCACCCGAAGGTGGTTTCGATACTACTTGGCGGAAGGGGCGGGATTCGAACCCGCGGTAGGCTATTAACCTACGCACGCTTTCCAGGCGTGTGACTTAAACCGCTCATCCACCCTTCCGGAAGGTATTGATTATACGTTTGCCGAAAGGGTTTTACTCAGAAGCACTTATAGAGCCTCTTTGAGTTGCTCCAAAATCGCTGGATTCTCAAGGGTAGAGGTGTCTTGAGTAATTTCCTCACCCTTAGCGATCACACGCAAGAGACGGCGCATGATCTTGCCTGAACGTGTCTTTGGCAAGTTATCGCCAAAGCGCACATCTTTCGGCTTAGCAATCGGGCCAATTTCTTTGCCGACCCAGTTACGCAATTCAGTCGCAATCTTTTTAGCAGCATCACCAGTAGGACGGCCGCCCTTCAGAACAACGAACACGCAAATTGCCTCACCAGTGAGCTCATCTGGACGGCCAACTACAGCCGCCTCGGCAACCAATGGATTAGCAACTAAGCAAGATTCAATTTCCATCGTTCCCATGCGGTGACCAGAAACATTCAAGACATCATCGATACGGCCCGTAATCGTGAAGTAGCCAGTGTCTTTATTACGGATTGCACCGTCACCCGCGAGATACAAAGTGCCACCCAATTCTTCTGGGAAATAGGACTTCACAAAACGATCTGGGTCTCCCCAAATATTACGAATCATAGAAGGCCATGGACGCTTCACCACCAAGATACCGCCTTGACCATTGGGCACATCAGCGCCCGCCTCATCCACAATGGCTGCCTGAATACCTGGCAATGGCAATGTGCATGAACCTGGAATCATTGGCGTTGCACCTGGCAATGGTGAAATCATATGCCCACCGGTTTCGGTTTGCCAGAAGGTGTCTGCGATTGGGCAGCGTGAGCCACCCACATTCTCGTAGTACCACATCCATGCTTCTGGATTAATTGGCTCACCTACTGAACCCAAAAGACGCAAGGAAGATAAGTTGTAGCTCTTCGGATGGACTGCTTCATCATTACTTGATGCTTTAATCAAAGAACGAATTGCTGTTGGTGCAGTATAGAAAATAGTTGCATTATGCTTTTCAATCATCTGCCAGAAACGACCAGCATTAGGATAAGTTGGTACGCCTTCAAACACAATCTCAGTTGCGCCAACTGCAAGCGGACCATAAGTAATATAGGAGTGTCCAGTTACCCAGCCGATATCTGCCGTGCACCAGAAGACATCATCTGGCTTGATATCAAAAGTCCACTTCATAGTCAGAATCGCCCAAAGGAGATAGCCGCCAGTGGAGTGCTGTACACCTTTTGGCTTACCAGTAGAACCCGACGTATAAAGAATAAACAGTGGATGCTCAGCGCTAACCCACTCTGGCTCACAAGTAGTTGCTTCATTGGCAGTTACTTCATGCATCCAGGAGTCACGGCCCGCAACCATCGGAATATTGCCACCCGTACGCTTGTAGACAATCACGTTCTTGATTTTTTCGCAGCCACCTAGTGCCAGCGCCTCATCCACAATCACCTTGAGTGGCAAAGCTTTGCCACCACGTAATTGTTCATCGGCAGTAATCACTGCGCATGCACCAACGTCAACGATACGTTCTTGTAATGACTTAGCTGAGAATCCGCCAAACACTACCGAGTGAATTGCACCAATGCGAGCACAAGCTTGCATTGCCACAATGCCCTCAATTGACATTGACATATAAATAATGACGCGATCACCAGATTTGATGCCCATCTTGCGCAAGGCATTTGCCATTTTGCAAACACGCTCGAGCAGGTCTTGATAAGTAACGTTAGTTACTGTGCCGTCATCGGCTTCAAAAATAATGGCTTTTTTATTCCCCAAGCCATTTTCGACTTGGCGATCCAAACAGTTATAAGAAGCATTGGTTGTGCCGTCTGCAAACCATTGATAGAAAGGCGCCTTAGATTCATCTAATACGTTTGTAAAAGCCTTTTTCCAGTGAATATTCTCTTTAGCAAGGCGGCCCCAAAAACCGTCATAATCAGCGTTAGCTTCTGCACAAAGCTTGTTGTAAGCGTCCATGCCCGGAATAGCAGCACCCTTCATAAAGTCTGCTGGTGGGTGAAAAACGCGGTTTTCTTGTTTTAATGCTTCCATACTTCCTACCCTCAATTAAATAATCAATAATCTGTTTTTGCCAAAATATTGGAAAATGGTGGGTTTCTACCCTCAAGACCTTTGAAGATAAGGGAAAACACCCCGGATTTGCTCTATGGCAAACCCTTAAAATAGGTCAAACCTGACACATTAAGCAGAAAATCATGACAAATATAAAACAAAACGACCTGATTCAAAGCGTTGCCGATGCATTTCAGTTCATCTCTTACTACCACCCTAAGGACTTTATTAGTGCCATGGGCAGAGCTTATGAGCTTGAACAAGGTGCCGCAGCTAAAGATGCTCTAGCCCAAATCTTGACCAATAGTCGGATGTGCGCCGAGGGGCATCGCCCAATGTGCCAAGACACTGGCATTGCTGTTGTCTTCTTGAAAATTGGTATGAATGTTCAATGGTCTGATGCCACCATGAGCGTTTCCGATATGGTGAATGAGGGTGTGCGTCGCGCCTACCTCAATCCAGAAAATACGTTGCGTGCTTCAGTCTTAGCCGATCCAGCTGGTAAGCGCAAAAACACGGGTGATAACACTCCTGCCGTAATTCATTATGAAATTGTGCCAGGTGATGATGTAGAAGTGATTTGCGCAGCCAAAGGTGGCGGCTCAGAAAACAAAGCCAAGATGGTCATGCTCAATCCTTCAGATTCGATCGTGGACTGGGTAGTGAAAACAGTTCCAACAATGGGTGCAGGTTGGTGCCCTCCTGGAATCTTAGGCATTGGTATTGGTGGCACTCCTGAAAAAGCCATGTTGATGGCAAAAGAATCTTTGATGGGCCCCGTAGATATTCAGGGGCTCATTGCGCGCGGCGCTAAGACTCGTGCTGAAGAGCTGCGTCTTGAGATTTACGACAAGGTCAATAAATTAGGCATTGGCGCGCAAGGCCTAGGTGGCTTAGCAACGGTCCTGGATGTGAAAATTTTGGAGTATCCAACCCATGCTGCATCACTACCGGTAGCTATGATTCCGAACTGTGCGGCTACCCGTCATATCCATTTCCATTTGCATGGCGATGGCCCTGCTAAGTTAGAAAAACCTTCATTGTCTGATTGGCCAGATGTTACTTGGACTGCTGATACCAAAAAATCAAAGCATGTCAATGTCAATACGCTGACTCCTGAAGAGGTGGCGAGCTGGAAACCAGGCGATACCTTGTTATTGAATGGCAAGATTTTGACTGGTCGGGATGCTGCTCATAAACGTATACAAGATATGCTCGCTAAAGGTGAAGAATTGCCAGTGAGTTTTAAGAATCGCATAATCTATTACGTTGGTCCAGTTGATCCGGTACGCGATGAAGCAGTTGGTCCTGCAGGCCCTACTACCTCTACTCGGATGGATAAGTTCACTGAGATGATGTTAGCGAAGACAGGGTTGATCTCGATGATTGGTAAAGCCGAGCGTGGGCCAGAAGCAATCGCAGCCATCAAGAAACACAAATCTGCTTATTTGATGGCAGTGGGAGGCGCTGCTTATTTGGTATCTAAAGCTATTCAGTCTGCCAAGGTCGTTGGCTTTGCTGACTTAGGCATGGAAGCCATTTATGAATTCGATGTCAAAGATATGCCGGTAACTGTTGCTGTGAACTCTGAGGGCATCTCGATGCACGAGACTGGCCCAAAAGAATGGCAAGCAAAAATTGCTGGTATTCCAGTCAAAATTATTTAAGTTAGCACCGCATTGGCACTCATTGGAGTTTTTGATTCTGGCGTTGGAGGCTTATCCATCTTGGATGAGGCTCTGCGCCAACTGCCCCAACATGATTACATTTATCTTGCGGACTCAGCCAATGCCCCCTATGGAGAAAAATCAAGCGAGTGGATTGCTGCGCGCAGCCTTATCCTCTGTAAATACTTAGCAAGTAAAGGTTGTGATGCCATTGTGGTGGCCTGCAATACTGCTACAGCAGAAGCCATTGCCCAGATTCGTACTGAGCTGAGCATTCCAATCATTGGTGTAGAGCCCGGGATTAAGCCAGCAGCCATGCAGTCACAAAATGGCATCGTGGGTGTCTTGGCCACAGAGGCAACTCTAAAGAGTGACAAGTTCAATGCACTACTGGCGACTCTACCTGATCACTGTCGTTTCATTAAACAAGCTGGTGCAGGTCTTGTGCCACTGATTGAAGCTGGCAAGGCCGATAGCGAAGAAACATTAGATTTATTAGGTAAGCATCTTGAGCCTATTTTGGATGCTGGCTCAGATACCCTAGTGCTAGGCTGTACGCACTATCCTTTTTTGAGAAAATCGATCCGTAAACTATTAGGCGACACTATCACCCTAATTGATACCAGTGATGCAGTTGTGAAACAGCTTAAGCGACAACTAGAAACCTTAGAACACAATTCTCATTCTGAAAAGCATGGATCCATCACATTGATTAGCAGTAAGAATGAAGCATCACTTCTAGTGATGGCTAAAGATTTACTCTCTAGTGATTTAAATTTACATTTAGTTCACTCAGCTTTGTTAGGTGATGTTTTATGAGTACACTCTTACAAAGACTAGACTCTCGTCTACCGTTTACCAAATCAGAACGTATCATCATTGTGATCGTTGTGATCTTGCATATCTTGCCGGCCCTAGAATTTATTCACTTAAGTTCACGCCCACCCAAGATGGATGATGATCGGGTGATGGCAAATCTAGTGAGCCCCTCACCAGCCAAAAGCCAAGATGCTCCTGCTACTCCTAAAGCACCGCCCCCAAAGCCAAAAGAAGAGCCCAAAAAGAAGCTTGAGGAAAAGCCTCCCACCCCTCAAGCAAAGCAATCAGAAGCCCCTTCTAAGCCGTCAGAAACTAAGAGTGAATCCCAGCCCCAAAGTGCTGCAGTAGCACCCTCAAGCGCCGGCGGGATAAGTGGGACGCCCATCCAGACTGACATTGGTAAACTGGAAGTGCTATATCAACCTGATGCAGATGCTTACTATCCATCGTTCTCAAAACGATCTGGCGAACAAGGCACGGTTATAGTGCGTTTAATTATTGATCAAACTGGCACCGTTGAAGATGTTGCTCTTTTGCAATCGAGCTCCTTCCCAAGACTTGATCGCGCAGCAAGTGAAATTGGGAGACGTTATCGCTTCAAACCTTTTTTAGTAAATGGTTCACCACAGAGAATTTCCACTAATCTTTTAATTAAATTTAATCTCAAGTAAATATCATTATGAATACACCATTTGGCATAGCAAATCTTTGGCTTGAGGGCGACTTCATCACCCGCTTTGTGGCTGTCGCACTGCTCACCTGTTCGATCGTCACCTGGGTAATTTTGCTGACTCGCTTTTGGGAATTGCGCACTCTTCGTAAATTCAAGTCTGAGCTGGATCAATTTTGGCGCGCTACCTCTTATGAGCAAGGCCTACAAACCTTTAGTAGTCAAGGTCTTAATCCTTTCTATCGGCTTGCAAAAGCTGCAGCTATCGCTTCTGCACATCACCAGAATCAAGCACATGATCATCGTGAACTATTACAAACACTCAATTACTCTGAGTGGATGGCCAGAAGTTTAAAGAACAGTATTGATGGTATCGCTGCGGGCTTTCAGAAAGGACTTACCTTCTTAGGCTCTACTGGTGCGATCTCACCTTTTATTGGTCTATTCGGCACAGTATGGGGAATCTATCATGCTCTCATCGCTATTAGTAGCTCTGGTAGCGCACAGTTAGATCAAGTTGCTGGCCCGATTGGTGAAGCACTCATCATGACTGCTTTAGGTTTGGCGGTGGCAATTCCTGCGGTGTTATCTTTCAACGCCATTAATCGTGCAAATAAACTCATGGTTGCCGATCTCAATCGCTTTGGGAATGATCTTCTAGCCTATTTTGCTACTGGTGCCCGCGTTAAATCTGGAGAATAGATATGACTTTTCATATTCAAGACGAACAAAGCGATGACAGCATCATGTCTGAGATTAATATGACGCCGATGGTTGACGTGATGTTGGTCCTGCTAATTATCTTCATGATTACCCTGCCAGTCATTCAGCAAGCAGTCAAAATTGAGCTTCCTAAAGCCAATAGCGTACGCAATGAGATCAAACCTGAATCTGTACAACTGACAATTGATGGCAAAGGACAAATCTTTTGGAATAGCACAGCGATTGATTTAAAAACCTTCGATGGCTATGCAGAGAAAGCAGCTCAAAAAGAGCCTCAGCCAGAAATTAACTTGCGTGCTGATAAGTCGGTGAAGTATGAGTATGTCGCTCAAGTTCTTGCTGCATCTCGGCGCGCCGGGCTTACTAAATTGGGTTTTGTAACAGAGCCTGATTAACGTCTCTAGGGTTTAAAAGGGATTTTGGCAGGCAAGCAGCTTTCTTCGCTGACGTGCGTGCCATTTCCCAGTGACGCTCCCAAAATACCCCCCTGAATTTTTTCTATCTTTTTAAGCTTACCCGTCACTGGATCTAGAGTAATTTGAGTTGATACGGTGCCTGCAGGATAAGTGACGCCCATAATATCCTCAAGGGCAAAGCTTGCTTCTATAGCTATAAATATTTGGCTTAGCAAGCACGATGCTCTTCACCTCCTGCTTGCCAAAGGCATCAGATTGGTCTAAATCACGACCGTCTAAAAACATTTTTGCTTTTTGGGTTTTCGATGCAAGCGTCAGTTGCATCTCATATTCCTCGACATAATTCTTTTCAACTCTTTTGCAATCAAAGAAGATAGACTGCCCTAACACTGGAGTGATTGTGTAATAAAGCAATAACAGGGGTAGGAAGTAAATTTTTCTCAAGATCTAGATGAGGAAGAGATTGAATTGATGGTGCCCGAGGCCGGAATCGAACCGGCACGACTTTTTTGAGTCGGCAGATTTTAAATCTGCTGTGTCTACCGATTTCACCACTCGGGCTCGCACAAACAGAAACTGCTGCGCTAAATAAATCAAGACA
>CAIVXR010000015.1 GCA_903909925.1 uncultured beta proteobacterium
CATTAATTCATTAAACTCTCGCCATGGGTTACTTACAAGGCGATAAGCCAATCACTATTACTAAACTTCTCGCGATGCATGCTGAGCGAGAGAAAATTACTATGCTCACCGCATACGACGCGACCATGTCGGCTTTGTTAAATCGCTGCGGTATCGAAGTGATTTTGATTGGTGACTCATTAGGCAACGTAATTCAAGGTCACTCGAGCACAACGCCAGTCACTGTTGAGCAAATGGTTTATCACACGCAATGTGTAGCTCGGGCTAATACGCATGCATTTTTGATTGCGGATCTTCCTTTTGCAAGTTATGGCGATCCAGTGCAAGCACTAGATTGTGCTGCAGAACTCATGCGTGCCGGCGCCGATATGGTCAAGCTAGAAGGCGGAGATTGGCAAGCAGACATCATTCAATATCTGGTTGAGCGCAGCGTTCCTGTTTGCGCACACCTAGGTCTGCTCCCGCAATCAGTTCATCTTTTAGGCGGCTATAAGGTACAAGGCAAATCTAAGGATGCTGCAAGTCATATGCTCGATCAAGCGCTTGCTTGCCAAGCAGCTGGTGCACAAATGGTAGTACTTGAAGCAATTCCCTCTTCCCTCGGAGAAAAAATCACTGCTGAACTTCATATTCCAACTATCGGAATCGGTGCGGGACCAGATTGCTCTGGCCAGGTATTAGTTCTGCAAGATATGCTGGGTATCAGCCCAGGCAAGCCACCCAAGTTTGTTAAAGACTTTATGGATGGCCATCAATCGATCGAGGCGGCCATCAAAGCTTACGTGCGCGAAGTGAAATCCGGCAAATTTCCCGGACTCGAGCATGGCTTTGCAGGCTGATTCCCCGTAAGCTTTTAACTAAAGAAGCTCTTTACACCATCAAACCAGCCCTTTTGCTGTGGGCTGTGTTTATCACCACCAGATTTCAGGCTCTCATCAAACTGTGTAAGCAATTTTTTCTGCTCATCCGTTAACTTCACTGGTGTCTCAAGCAAGACATGTACAAAAAGATCGCCCACTAATGTAGAGCGCAGTCCTTTAATGCCTTTATTGCGTAGACGGAATGTTTTACCAGTTTGCGTACCTTCAGGAATTGGAAACTCAACCCGACCAGATAAAGTGGGGACTTCGATTTGACCGCCGATTGTTGCAGTCGCAAACGAGATCGGCATTTGTACATGCAAGTCACTGCCATCACGCTCAAATACTGGGTGTGGCTTCACGCGAACTTCTACGTAGAGATCACCAGAGGGTCCGCCATTGATACCCGGCTCACCATTACCAACTGAACGCACACGCATACCATCATCAATACCCGCTGGAATTTTGATTTCTAGAGTTTTTTGTTCTTTGTGCTTACCGCTACCGTGGCAAGTTTTGCAAGGCTTCGGAATGTACTCCCCTGTACCGCGGCACTTAGGGCAAGTCTGCTGCATAGAGAAGAAACCTTGTTGCACACGCACTTGACCATGGCCATCGCAGGTAGAGCATTTTTCTGCTTTGCTTCCTGGTTCTGCGCCTGTTCCATGACAGGGTTGACAATTACTCCAGCTCGGTACTCGAATTTGGGTTATGTAACCCTCGGCCGCCTGCTCAAGAGTGATATCCATGTTGTAGCGCAGGTCAGCGCCTTTGTAGACTTGCGGACCAGAATGGCGCCCACCTCCTTGACCAAAGATATCGCCAAAGATATCTCCAAAAGCATCGGCAAATCCGCCGCCGCCAAAACCACCACCGCCAAAGCCACCGCCCATTGAGGGGTCTACACCAGCATGGCCGTATTGATCGTAAGCTGCACGCTTATTAGGATCAGTAAGTGTTTCGTAGGCCTCTTTGGCCTCCTTAAATTGGGCTTCAGCCGTTTTGCTATCAGGATTGCGATCCGGATGATGTTTCATTGCCAATTTACGATAGGCTTTTTTTAGCTCTTCATCACTGGCACCCTTGGCTACACCAAGTACTTCATAAAAATCGCGTTTACTTTTAGGCACGGCCTATTCCTCTCAACAACCTGAATGACACAAGTCGGCACGTGGCCGACTTGTTATTTAAGTACATCAAAACTACGTTAATGATTACGTCTTTTGAATATTAAATGACTTAATTATTTCTTGTCATCAACCTCTTTAAAGTCGGCATCAACGACATCAGCATCCGGTGCTGCACCAGGAGCGCCACCGGCAGGAGCTGCGCCAGCAGCAGCGCCTGCCTTCGCTTGCTCAGCAGCCATGACTTTCTCGCCTAACTTCTGACTTGCTTTACCCAAGGCTTCAGTCTTTGCCAAAATCGCTTCTTTGTCACTACCCTTGATTGCTTCATCTAACTCTTTAAGGGCAGTTTCAATCGCCTCTTTTTCGGAAGCTTCTAAGCTAGCACCATGCTCTTCCAAAGCCTTCTTAGTGGAGTGAGCTAAAGCATCAGCAGTATTTCGAGCAGTTACTAGCTCGAGTACTTTCTTATCTTCAGCAGCATTGGCTTCAGCATCTTTAACCATGCGCACAATTTCTTCTTCAGTCAAACCAGAGTTAGCCTTAATGGTGATCTTGTTCTCTTTACCAGTAGTTTTGTCTTTAGCAGTGACATGCAAAATACCGTTAGCATCAATATCAAAGGTCACTTCAATTTGCGGCATACCGCGTTGTGCTGGGGCAATACCTTCGAGATTAAATTCACCGAGCAACTTATTTGCTGCAGCCATCTCGCGCTCACCTTGGAAGCACTTAATGGTTACCGCAGGCTGGTTATCTTCCGCAGTCGAGTAAACCTGAGAATGCTTGGTAGGAATCGTTGTATTTTTCGGAATCATCTTAGTCATCACGCCACCAAGAGTTTCAATACCCAATGACAAGGGGGTAACGTCTAAGAGTAATACGTCTTTGCGATCACCTGACAAGACCGATCCTTGAATTGCAGCACCAACAGCAACTGCTTCATCAGGATTAACGTCTTTACGTGGCTCTTTACCAAAGATTTCTTTTACTTTGTCCTGAACCGCAGGCATCCGAGTTTGACCGCCAACCAAAATGACGTCATCAATATCGGAAGTGCTCACACCAGCATCTTTAATCGCCGTTAAGCAAGGGCCTGCTGTGCGTTTGATCAACTCCTCTACCAATGATTCTAATTTGGCACGGGTCAGTTTCAAGTTCAAATGCTTAGGACCGCTAGCGTCAGCTGTCACATAAGGTAGGTTAATTTCGGTTTGTTGCGCAGAGGACAATTCGATCTTAGCTTTTTCTGCAGCATCTTTCAAACGCTGAAGTGCTAATACGTCTTTGCTCAAATCTACGCCTTGCTCTTTCTTAAACTCAGCAATGATCCAATCAATGATGCGTTGGTCAAAGTCTTCACCACCCAAGAAAGTGTCACCGTTCGTAGAGAGCACTTCGAATTGCTTCTCGCCATCTACGTTTGCAATTTCAATGATGGATACGTCAAATGTTCCACCACCTAAGTCATACACGGCGATCTTACGATCTACTTTGTCTTGTTTATCCAGGCCAAATGCCAATGCTGCTGCAGTAGGCTCATTAATAATGCGCTTGACATCTAAACCAGCAATACGACCAGCGTCTTTAGTTGCCTGACGTTGGCTGTCGTTGAAGTAAGCAGGCACAGTAATTACTGCCTCCGTTACCTCTTCACCAAGATAGTCTTCGGCAGTCTTTTTCATCTTGCGCAAAATTTCAGCAGAGACTTGTTGTGGTGCCATTTTCTTATCACGTGCCTGTACCCAAGCGTCACCGTTTTCTGCTTGAATAATTGCATAAGGCATGAGGCCAATATCTTTTTGCACTTCAGGATCTGTAAACTTGCGACCCATCAAACGCTTCACTGCGTAGATAGTATTTTTAGGATTCGTCACTGATTGGCGTTTTGCTGGTGCACCAACCAATACTTCGCCATCTTCAACGTAAGCGATGATCGATGGAGTTGTACGACCACCTTCTGCGTTCTCGACAACTTTAGGCGCATTGTTTTCAACGACTGAAACGCACGAGTTAGTGGTTCCTAAGTCAATTCCGATAATCTTTCCCATAATGACTCCAAAAAATTAAGTTACTTTGTTGTACTTCTAAGGTGTTTTCGGCAATAACTACCGTAAATATTCCAATACCCAGTAAATGGGGTCTAAAAAGACAAATTCAAGGGCTGAAATAGCAAAAAAGGCAGAAATCTGCCTTTTTGATACTTTTTTTGAGGTTTTGAGCCTGAATGATTGAGTTTATTTAGGGGCGCTCACTGTCACCAAAGCAGGTCTAAGCACCCGGTCAGCGACGGTATAGCCCCGCTGCAATACAGAAACCACGGTATTGGCTTCTTGCTCAGATGGCACCGAGGCAATTGCCTGGTGATGGTGCGGATCAAACTTATCACCGACTACAGGATTAATTTCAGTCATGCGGCCTTTATCAAAAGCAGATAACAACTGCTTGAGCGTAATTTCTAAGCCCTCTTTAAAAGCCTTAGCATCACCAGTTTGTGTGCCCAAAGCTGCATACAGGCTATCGGTCACTGGCACTAAATGTTCTGCAAAGCTCTCAATCGCAAACTTATGCGCCTTAGCAATATCCTCAACAGCGCGGCGACGAATATTTTCACCTTCGGCCTTAGCGCGCAAGAAATTATCTTCTAATTCGCTAATCTTTTGATTAAGTTCTGCAATCTCTTCCTCTGGGGTTTTTATAGCCGCAGGTTCAGAAACTGCTTCAGATGGAGTCTGCGCCGGGGAATTTTCTTGCTCTGGATTAGGGTGCTGATTTTCTTGTGTCATGGAAGCTCATTCACTTTTCTGTATTTTGCTCTACGTAAGGCTAGTGCTCTTTAATATTGGGGCATTTTATTAAATTTCAAGCCTGAATTTTTTCAGCCAAGTCTGCCCTTGCGGCACGCTGAGCCAAATCTTCTTTAGATTCAACTCCCAAAGTCCATCCAAGCAAGTGCTGATAAGCTATATCACGCAGGGCATCGATCCATTTTGGATTACTATTTAAGCAAGGAATATAACGGTAGTCTTTGCCACCATGATCAAGGAAGATTTCCTTTGCTTCCATGCCAATCTCTTCTAAGGTTTCCAAACAGTCTGCCGGAAATCCTGGGCAAAAAATATCTACTCGAGAGCAACCTTCTTTTGCTAGCTTCTCAATCGTTGGAGCGGTGTAGGGCTTTAACCATTCCGCTTTACCAAACCGAGACTGGAAAGTGACAATATATTGTCCTGACTCTAAACCTAAAGCCTCACCAAGTAAGCGACCTGTTTTCAGGCACTCGCAGTGATAAGGGTCGCCTTGCATCAAATTGCGTTTAGGTAAACCATGAAATGACATCACTAGGCGATCACCTTTTGCAAAATCTGGAATGCCATCTTTATCCCAAGCGCTTAGAACCTGATCACGAAGTGCAGCAATATAAGCTGGGTTGTCATGGTAGTGCTTGACTAAGCGCAGCTCAGGCTGATTTCTCCAAGTGCATAGAACACGAAAGACTTCATCAAAGCTAGATGCCGTAGTAGTCGCCGAATACTGTGGATACAAGGGTAAGAGCAGTAAACGCTCCATGCCCTGCCCCTTAAGACCCTCCAAGACCTCCTGGATAGAAGGCTTGCCATAGCGCATTGCCAGATCTACTAAAACAGTATGCCCCTCATTGGCAAATTTCTCGCTCAGTTCCTTGGCTTGCAAACGAGAATAGTGCATCAGAGGTGAGCCTAATTGTGGCAACCAAATAGATGCATATTTTTTTGATGAAGTATTGCTACGGATCGGTAGAATGATGACATTCAAAATGAACCGCCAGATAAAGCGCGGAATTTCTACAACGCGAGGGTCAGAGAGAAATTCTTTTAAATAAGCTCTCACTGCCTTTGGAGTTGGCGCAGATGGCGTGCCTAAGTTCAGCAGCAGTACTGCTGTCTTAGTAACTCGTAGGTGTGGGTTTTGATTCAAAATAATTTATCTCTAATGAATAGATTTTTAAGAGCTCAGCGCCCCTGATAATAGCTTGGAGGTAATGTCCACGATTGGAATCACCCGGTCATAGGCCATCCGGGTTGGGCCAATGACTCCTAAAGTGCCCACAATCTGACCGTCTACGCTATAGGGTGCACTAATCACTGCTAAGTCTTCATAGGGCAGTAAATCGCTCTCACCGCCAATGAAGATCTGAATACCATCTGCATGACTCGATACATCAAGCAATTGCATCAATACCGATTTTTGCTCGAGCATGTCAAACATCTTACGTAGCTTATCGAGGTTTGAACTTAAATCACCCACATTCAATAAGCGCCGCTCGCCAGATAGCACCATCTCTCCTCGACTCATATCGTAGTCAGCAACACCACTTTGTAGTGCTAAGGCCATCAAGCCAGAAATATCTGCTCGCAAATTGTCCAGATCGGATTTGAGATGTAAGCGCACTTGGTCAAAACTTTTTCCAGCAAACTGTGCATTGATGTAATTACCAGCCTCAATTAATTGGCTAGGGGTGTAGTCCTGAGTCGTTGGCAAAATCCGATTTTGCACATCTCCTTCTGGAGTCACCATGATTAACAAAATCTTGCCTTCACCTAAGCGCAAAAACTCAATATGCTTAAAAACTTGCGCCCGCTTTGGAGTCATTACGACCCCAGCAAAATGACTTAAGTTTGACAAAATCTGAGCAGCAGAACTTAATACCCGCTGAGGAGAATCTGGCAAGAGTCCCTTTTCGAGCTCACGAGTAGCGATTTCTTCTAGGGGACGAACTGTCACCATTGTGTCGACAAACAGGCGATAGCCTCTCGGGGTCGGAATTCGACCGGCAGAGGTATGGGGACTGGTAACTAAGCCCATGTCCTCCAAATCCGCCATCACATTGCGAATGGTGGCTGCAGAGAGGTCTAAACCCGAAAATCTAGATAGTGTGCGCGAACCAATAGGCTGACCCTCCTCGATATAACGCTCGATGAGGGTTTTTAGTAAAGCGCGGGAACGTTCATCCATGGTGGAAGGGATTTTATGCCTATGGTTTAATCGTTATATGTTAAGCCCATCCCCCAATTCCTCCAAGAAGGCATTTAGCCGG
>CAIVXR010000016.1 GCA_903909925.1 uncultured beta proteobacterium
CAACAGGATCATTACCACGCACGACTTCGAAATGGTGATAGAAAGTAGCCACTTCATATACTTCAGCCATCGGTAAATTCATCTCTTTTGCCAGAGCCACTAAATGGCGGTCATGCAATGCGCGGTACTCATCATTAAGCTTGTGGAGATTTTCAATCAACAAATCACGACGATGCGCTGCATCACCAATCAGTTGTCGCACTTCTGCTAATGAAGCATCGTCAGCTTGACGACCTTTGAGTTTGCTCTTGCGACGAATGGTCTCCCTCAAATCATCGGCAGTAGCAAGCGCAACTGCTTTGACTTGATCGGAAGGCTTTGGGTGATTCATAGTGTGTAATCTCTAATTTTTATACTGGCATTGCATTCAAGCATCTGAGCATTCCAAAGCGAGGCAAGAATGAGCTTGCCTTACTAGTTATGCAAATAATCGCTTGATTTTGGGTTATTTCACCCCCTAAGTCCTTGACGGCGCTCAAGGGAATGAATTACGGGTTTACCCTAATCTACATAACAGATGGGGAAGGCCTATCGCCTGGGGGATTCGAGTAATCGAGCTTGCGCTCATATACCCGGGCCTTGAAGCAGTCTTGATAACCTTTGCTACCGACTACCCAACCAATAGAAGTACAGTCGTCTTGAGCGGCAGATTCAATAGATCCACAGCCTGAAAGCATAGCAACCATGGTGGCTGAAGCGAGGATTGATAGTTTTCTTAAATTCATACCTGAAGTCTACTGGATTATCAAATGTGAGTTAAGGGAAAGTCTCGACTTGTGTAATTGAGCAAATATCAGCAACAATTCATCTACATTCAGGAGGTTTCATGAAACGCTTAAACCAATACCTAGCAACATTTGCCATTTGTATATCTACCCTCTTTTGCGGAAATTGGGCTGCTGCCCAAAACGCAGATGGGTTTGTGGATCTGATTGATGGCGTCAGTTTAGATGGATGGAACATCATTGGTACTGCAAGCTGGACTATTGGGAACGGTCTCGTGGTGGGAAATAAACCCTCAGGCTTTTTAGTGGGCAATAAGACCTATAAAAATTTCATCATCAAGGCAGAATTTTGGGCTGAGTCGAATACGAACAGCGGCATCTTTATTCGCTGCCAAGATGCAAGCAAAGTATCGGCTAGCAATGCCTATGAAATTAATATTTGGGATACGCGCCCAGAGCAAGCCTACGCAACTGGTGCAATTGTAGATGTTGCTAAGGTCGACCCAGTTCCAAAAGCTGGTGGCCGCTGGAATACGATGGAAATCACAGCCAATGGATCAAATTTCAAGGTTGTTATGAATGATGTCGTTACTGTCGCTAATGGCCAAGATAGTAAATTTTCCGAGGGTTTAATTGCCATTCAATCAGCAGGTGGTGTAGTGAAGTTTAGGAAGCTACAAATTAAACCGATTTAATTCGCTACCTAATAAAAGCAAAGCCACCTATCGGTGGCTTTTTCAATTCTTGGTCACCTTATTATTTTGTCGGTGGAAATCCAACCTTTTGCTCCCACATATTACTAAAGACATGGATGATGGGCTTTTCATAAACGCCTGCTTTGGTGAATGGCTCATCTTTCAACCAAGTATCAACAGCTGCCCTACTTGGAAAATCCATTCCCAACAAACTGCCTACAACGGTTTTGCCATCCTCTGAAGTAAGTGGTCCAGCAAAGGCCATTCGTTCTGCCTGCTGAGCTAGATAGGCGCGATGCTCCGGTCTTACCTCTACTCGCAATTGTGCGGTGCCTGGTCGATCCATTAATAAGATTGCAAAAATCATAGTGTCTCCGTCTTGATTTAGTTTGATGAATTCCTGACTAACATCTTACGGGAAGTAGAAAAGAAGAAACCACCCGAAGGTGGTTTCGATGCTACTGGCGGAAG
>CAIVXR010000017.1 GCA_903909925.1 uncultured beta proteobacterium
ATTGAAACAGTACTACATCTGCGCAGAGAGCAACCTGCAAAAATGGCTTCTATGGTTCCTGGGCATATTTGGCCGCTCGTAGAGTCCTATGGAATCAAGCCTAGCGAACAAGAAATTCATAAACCCTAAAACCCATTTTTCTTTTGGAGTATTCCATGGCTTTATTTCTCATCGGTCTTGTTATTTTTCTTGCTAGCCACTCTTGTCGCATCTTTGCTGAGTCATGGCGTAATCAGATGATTGATCGTATCGGTGAAGTGAAATGGAAAGGTTTGTACACCATCATCTCTTTGATGGGGTTTGTCATCATGGTGATTGGCTATGGTCAGGCAAGACAAAATACAGTCGTTTTGTGGCAATCTAATGCTGCTCTTATCTACATTGCTCTGGCGCTTAACCTAGTCGCCTTTATTTTCCTAGCAGGAAGCTCTCCTTCTAATAACACGATTCGCCTCAAACTCAAGCATCCGATGATTTTGGGTGTCAAAGTATGGGCGCTAGCGCATTTGATATCCAATGGCACTCTGGTAGATCTGATCCTCTTTGGCGCCTTTTTAATCTGGGCGGTATTGGATTTTCGTTCAGCCAGAAAGCGTCCTGTTCATATCCCTGAACAAGCTCAAGTGAGCACCAAAGCGACACTGATTACAATCGCTTCTGGCGTAATTCTCTGGGTAGTCTTTATATTTGGATTACACCAATACCTCATTGGAGTTTCCCCTCTAGCCCAACTGTCTTGAGCCCTCTTACGAAATCATTCCCTATGAAGGCTAGAACAGCTTTCATCAGCGTTTTGTTAGCACTAGTTTTATGCGGATGCGATGCTCAAGCACCAAAAATAGAAGCGATTGATAGTCAAAGTAAAACATTGTCATGCACTCTGAACGGCAACCCTGCTCAGATATTGATTACTAAGGGCTCTCTGGATGCAAGCCTTGTCTATGAAGGCAAAGAGTCAAAGGTGAATTTATTAGAGGTAAAAGATTTTTATCAGATATTGATGCGCTTTGATCCACAAATTGGGCAGCTCAAAATTAATAAGATGGGCAATGAATTGACTCAACTCAAAAGTGGTAATGAAAAAATTACTACTTGTATGGCAGAATTTAATAAATCTTAAGGCAAACATCATGAGAAAAAATTACTACATTATTGGCTTGCTTCTTTTCTGTTGCTCACTCAATTGGGCCGTGGCTCAATCCGCTCAAGCAGAGCAAAAGGCAGTAGCTCCCATTAAAACGATTGCCGCATTAGATGTTGCCCGCTATCAAGGCACTTGGTATGAGATTGCGAAGTTTCCCAATTGGTTTCAGAGAAAATGTATTGCCGATACCAATGCCACCTATAAGATCAAAGAAGATGGCAATGTGAGCGTGACTAATCGCTGCTCATTTGAGGGTGGTGAAAAAGGTGAGGCAATTGGTACAGCGAGGCAAATTGGTAACTCTACTTCTCCCACCCTAGAGGTTCGCTTTGCACCAGCTTGGCTGGGTTTTCTGCCCATGGTCTGGGGAGATTATTGGGTGATCGATCTTGATCCAGAATATCAACTGGCTGCCGTGAGCGACCCAGGGAGAAAGTATCTCTGGATACTTTCTCGGACCAAGAAAGTCGATCCCGGCAAATATCAGGCGCTACTCGGTCGCCTGGTTAATGACAATGGCTTTAACCTTGAGCAGCTGAGCCTGACACCACAAAATTAAACTGAGAATAGGAATTTAATAAAGGTAATTCCGATAATTAATCCTGAAAATGCAATGATGCCAATTAGGTACATCTTGCCAGTTTTGTTCTTCAATGTTGTTGCACTGTTATCTCTCATGATTCCACTTCCTTTCAGTAATTGATGCTGATTAAACTTTCGCAAAACCTAATAAATGGGCAGTATCTTTTAAGAAAATCTTGAAGTGCGCCAAAGGATCACGGCGAACGAGTTTCTTATTCATATACGATTCAAATGTTAAGCGCTGAACGTCTTTATCTTCACACATTTTGACAAAGCGCTCGCGACGTTTATCGTTGCTGTACCAAAAACGCTGCATGATTCCGAGGACCAAAAAGACCGTGCCGTGTTCTTTCATGAAGTGTTTACGGGCTTTTGCTAAGACCTTGCCATTACCAGTCACCAGTAGCTCTTCCACAGCTTCTGCAGCCACACGCCCTCCATACATGCCGTAGTAAATTCCCTCACCAGAAGCAGGCGCCACTACTCCAGCAGCATCTCCCGCCAAGATAACATCTCTACCGTTATCCCATTTCTTCAGTGGCTTCATTGGTAAGGGGGCGCCTTCGTGCCTGAGCATTTCAGCATTCTCTAGGCCGGTTTGCTTCTTAAGAAGCTCTACTGCACTTCTCAAAGAAAAGCCTTTGTCAGCTGTACCGGTACCGATACTCATGGTTGTGCCATGAGGAAAAATCCAGCCATAAAAGTCTGGGGATAATGCACCCTGATAAAACACATCGCAGCGGCTACCATCGAAGTCTGCTGGCGGATTTTCAGGAACTTTGACAATCTCATGATAGGCAAAGACATATTCCACGTCCTTAGCTCCCGGAATAGCTTGCCGTCCAACTCCAGATTTAGCTCCATCCGCACCAATCACTGCCCTAGCACGAACGGCCATGGTTTCATCAGACGCACCATGCTTGCCACGCACAACATAGTGAATCACTGAGACTCCATCTTGATCTCTAGTAATTTTCTCAAAGATGCCCGTTCTTCTCTCGGCACCATGATTGGCGGCACGGACTCGTAAAAATTCATCAAACTGATCGCGATCAACCATCCCTACGAAGCCGCCCTCAATATGCATATCTACTGCCTTATCTGACGGTGCAATCATTCTGGCGCAATTGGCCTTGGCTACCAGGAGCTCATCAGGAATTTCAAAATCCTTAATCAGGCGTGGAGGTATGGCGCCACCGCAAGGCTTAATACGACCCATACGATCTAACAAGAGCACTTTTCGACCTTTCTTTGCAAGATCACTTGCTGCTGTAGCTCCAGTAGGGCCACCGCCAACCACAACGACATCAAAAGTTTCTAGGGCACTCATGTTCATCTCCATCATACTCAGTTAATTGATTGATTTGCTACACACCCACTAAATGACTCGACATATTGTTTGTTTGTTTTTGCGTGCGAGTCTGATACGACAAGTACGCAGCCACGACAAATAAAACACCTTCTAAGAAAAAGACAAAAGCATAGGCAGAAGCAGGTTCACCTAAAATAATTCTGGCAATATCACTCAAGCCAGTCCCAATAATTCCACCCAAACCAAATGCCATCGCTTGTGATGCTCCCCAAATCCCCATGCGAACGCCCTCACGCCGTGCGCTGCCGACGCTGGCAAATTGCATCATCGAACCGATAGCTGCTATTGAGAATGCGCCATTAAAGATGCCTAATAGGAAAACAGTCGCCTTAAAGAACATCACATTAGCAATCGGTCCAGATAAAACCAGCCCTAGCATCGCCAAGGCTGAAGCAAGACATCCGCCAATCGTCCAATTGCTTAATGTCGTGAGAGTCTGAGATTTGGCCTTGCTAGTGACAAAAGCTAAAACTAGCATGCCAACGAGTACGCCACCGTTTTGCAAACCAGATAAAGTGGTTGTCTCTGCAGGGCTAAAACCAAATGCGACTGCAGCAAAAGGTTCTAAGATCAAATCTTGGGAGCTATAGGCCAACATGGATATAAAGACAAAC
>CAIVXR010000018.1 GCA_903909925.1 uncultured beta proteobacterium
CTGCAGCATCAACAATAGAGCCGGTGCTAGGACCAAGCCGCACGTCCTCATATAAGGTCTCTAGCTCAGACAGAGCGGCAGTTAGCTCAAAAGGCGCATCGTTTAAGGTGGCTTGAATGAGGGCAAAGGCAAAGTCGAATGCCATACGACCAACCACTTCCTCTGTATATTCGACAACAACTTGATAGATGCCAACATCAATCGTTTGAACAGTTCGGCTAAAGGTGACAGGACAACCAGCTTGTGCTTGCAAGCCAAGCGCTGCATGTTCTAACGCATGCGCCAAAGAAAGCACTTCATTTTGACCGCCACGACGCATGCTACCTAATTGTGGAAATCTTTCCCGAATCTTGGTTTCAAATTGGGGGATAGAATCGATTGAGCGTTCCGATTCTTCGCAAGAAACAATCGCTTCTAAAGCAGTATGACGGCTCCATAAATTAGGGCCACGCAACATCCGGATACGAGTAATTTCCAATTAAGCCCCTACTGCGGTGGTGATGTCTGGTGCAAATGTTTCTGCGCCAGCTTCAATGACATTAAACGGAATATCCAAAGCCCATGCTGCGGCAATCGCTGCGCCCAGGTTCATACCCTTCCATGGCGCGCTAGAGTCTGATTCTGAGTGACGTGGCACGGGTATTAATTTCTGATCGAGCTTGCCAGACTTAAGTGTGATTTGTTGTTTACCCACTAGAACAGCACGACCACCATTTTGCAGATGGGTTTTGATGACTTCAGAATTGAGATCTTCGCTAAAGAAGATCACTTGACCATCACAGAGCTCTGCCATCTGCACACACATTGGATCATCTGCATTGAGAACGCCAACGCCGCTCGGGAGTACAACATCAATTTGGGTACGCACGATACTAAAAACTTGCTCTTCATCATAGATTGCGTATTGAGGAAAGTTCGCTTTAGGGTCTACGTTGAGAACGACTCCAACTTGGCAGCGATCATAAGCTAAGCCTTCAATCAGCATAGAAAGGTGATTGTTTTCAATAACTGCCGCTTCTACTGCACGATTTAATAAGGTACGGCGCGCATTTTCCCAATTAGATGTATTGGTATTCGGGATCACCCGATTTCCAAAGAACAAGCCTTTGCTGCACGAGAGACCAACATAAGCATTGGTAAGACGCAAGAAGTGCGCAATCATTTCTGCAACCGGTGTTTTGCCATGTGCACCACAAATACCTACTACTGGAATACGAAAATCTGTCTCTGGAGGAAAGAGGTGGCTAGCAATTTCTTTGCCAACAGGCTGTGGTTTGCCGCTGGCCGGTTTTAAGTGCATCAGAAGACCGGGTCCAGCATTGACTTCGACAATGGCGGCATTCTGCTCTGCCATTGGACGGCTGATATCTTGTGCAACCAAATCAACACCAGCAATCTCAAGACCAACTACACGCGCAGCTAAAGCGACCTGGTGGGCAACGTCTGGATGAACTAAATCAGTGACATCAAAAGCAACGTTGCCATTACTTTGGATAAGCACTTTTTGATCTAAGGTCGGAATGCTGTCGCCAGTTAGTTGTTGACGCGCAAGCTCTAATTCAACAGCGGAATCAATACGTACTGGATTTAGTGGACATTCTTCAGCAGTGCCTCGACGGGGGTCAGAGTTAATCTGAATCTGAATGAGTTCGTGAACAGTATGTTTACCATCACCGGTAACCCAAACAGTTTCACCTTTAGCTGCAGCAACTACTTTGTTGCCAACGACTAATAAGCGATGTTCATCACCAACGATATGACGCTCAACCAAGACTTCGCTGCCCTCATTAATGGCTACTGCATAAGCAGCTCCAATTTCTTGCTGGGTATACAGGTTAATGAATACGCCACGTCCATGGTTGCCATCGATTGGTTTGACAACCACAGGCAGGCCAATATCTTGTGCTGCTTCCCAAGCATCATCAGGGCTAGTAACAGTTCTACCTTGGGGGGTAGGAACACCAGCACTACGCAGCAAGCTCTTAGTTAAGTCTTTATCCCTGGAAATTGTTTCGGCAATCGCGCTAGTTTGATCAGTTTCTGCAGTCCAGATACGACGTTGTTTAGCGCCATAACCTAATTGCACTAGGTTACCCTCAGATAAGCGAATTGAAGGAATGCCACGCTCTTCGGCAGCATTCACAATGCATGCTGTGCTTGGTCCTAGCAAAAGATCATCACCAAGATCGCGTAGCTCTTGAATAATCGTTTGAACTTGCGCAACACAGTCTTTGTTGTCTTGTATTAAGGCTAAATACAGATCACGTGCATACTTAAGGGCGGTCAAAGTAACTTCTTCATTAATGGCGCTCACCATCACTTTGTAAACACCACGTCTATCACCATCACGCGCCTTACCGAAGCCACCTGGAATGCCTGCTAAATTTTGCAGTTCGAGAGTGAGATGCTCCATGATGTGAGCAGGCCATGTACCTTCTTTAACCCTCATCAGAAAGCCGCCAGTTTCTCCAATACTGCAACGATGCTCCACAAGACTAGGTAAGGCCTCAACTAAACGGTCATAAAAGCCCGGGATTAAATTAGAGGGGTAGTCCTCTAGATCGCCAATATCAACCCAAACCTCAATGACAGGATGGTAAGTCCACATATTGGGGCCACGCAGATGCTTGACGCTCAGGATCTCGATGGATTTATCTAGTAATTGGGGCATTTGTAGGGTGTTGCGAGTGTTTAGGCCAGTGTTTGGCGATGACGCGTCAGACAGTCTCTCTATTTCTAGTTTTTATTTAAAACTCACAAAATTGGCAAAAATACGTAAAAGTGCCTACTTCCACAATTCAACGCTTTTTAGAACCCTAAAGTTGACAAGAGCTATAAATCTAAAAAATCTAGCTCCACTATACTTTTACTGTCAATGAAGCCAGAAATTCTCTCCTTTGCCCCAAGCTTGCCAAGTTATTGGCAGTCTACTTTGCAGGGCGAAAAATCAGCTTTCCCTAGCCTAGATGTCTTGCTAGCATGGGTTGAGTTGGATTTGGATGCAGATCTACGCTTTGAAAAGAGCCTGCTTTTATTGAGTGAAGAGGGTCTTTTTTGGACTGATGGCAAGCAATTTAAGTCTTGGGCATTAGAGCAAGGGCAGCGCTTGGTTCATGGAGACCATGCGGGAGTTGGCAATTTAAGATTAGAAACGCCCAATAGTTTGCAGAGGGCTTGGTATTTCACTCTCGCAGTCAATCCTCAGGTTCTGCGTTTGCAATCCAGTTTTAAGCAGCTTACTAAAGGTGAAGAGCAAGGCAATGGCGAGTCAAGTGAATATGACAAACAAGTTTGTCCAGTTTGTTTAAGTCCAAAACCTGCGAACTCAGATGCATGTCCTACTTGTGAACCAGAGGACGATACTCCACCTTCTACGTGGACCTTGTTTAAGCTCTGGCGCTTTGCTAAGCCGTACAAAAAACAACTCGCACTCGGTTTTGTATTGACCTTGTTATCAACTGGTGCGACTCTCATACCGCCTTATCTCACGATGCCGCTGATGGATCATGTCTTGATTCCGTATGAGAAAGGTAATCCGATCGATTTTCATTTGGCCAGCATGTATTTGCTTGCCTTGTTTGGTGCTGCAATTGTTGCTTGGGGTTTAGGTTGGTGGAAGACTTACTTACTTGCCTTAGTGAGTGAGCGCATTGGCGCTGATTTACGGAATACTACCTTTGAGCACTTACTCAAACTTTCTCTAGAGTATTTTGGAGGAAAGCGAACTGGTGACTTGATTGCCCGTATTGGTGCAGAGACCGATCGTATCTGTGTGTTTTTATCCTTGTATGCCTTAGACTTTATTACCGATGTACTGATGATCACCATGACAGCAGCAATCTTGGTATCGATTGATCCTTTGCTTGCCCTGGTAACACTGGCTCCATTGCCATTTATTGTGTGGATGATTCATGTAGTGCGTGATCGCTTGCGCTTTGGCTTTGAAAAGATTGATCGCATTTGGTCTGAGGTAACTAATATCTTGGCTGACACTATTCCTGGCATTCGGGTGGTCAAAGCCTTTGCCCAAGAAGATCGTGAGCTCAAACGTTTTGTCGATTCTAATAAACATAATTTACAAATCAATGACCGTGTTAATCGTGTCTGGGGATTGTTTTCTCCTACAGTCACTTTGCTGACGGAAACCGGCTTGCTAGTAGTTTGGGGTTTTGGTATTTGGCAGGTTGCCCATCAAAAGGTAACCGTTGGTGTATTGATTGCTTTCTTGGCTTACATCGGGCGCTTTTATATTCGTCTCGATTCAATGAGTCGAATTGTTTCTCATACCCAAAAAGCGGCTGCAGGTGCTAAGCGTATTTTTGATATTTTGGATCACGTATCGAGTGTTCCTGAGCCCATCAATCCAGCACCATTGGGGGTAGTTCAAGGCCGCCTCTCTCTGCGGGGAGTGGGTTTTCGTTATGGCAACCGTGCGGTAACCAAAGGGATTGATTTAGATATTGCTCCTGGTGAAATGATTGGCCTAGTGGGGCATAGTGGTTCGGGTAAGAGCACCTTGGTGAACCTAATCTGCCGTTTTTATGATGTGAGTGCTGGATCAATCGCATTAGATGGGCGCGATATTCGGAGTATTCGAATTGCTGACTATCGTAAATGCATTGGTTTAGTCCTGCAAGAACCATTCTTATTCTTTGGCACGATTGCAGAGAATATTGCTTATGGAAAATCTGACGCGACTCGCGAAGAAATTATTGAAGCTGCACGCGCTGCGCATGCCCATGAATTTATCCTCAGGCTACCTTTAGGATATGACTCTTTAGTAGGTGAGCGTGGCCAATCTCTATCGGGTGGTGAGCGTCAACGTATATCGATTGCACGCGCACTTCTGATTAACCCTAGCATCTTAATCTTGGATGAAGCTACTTCTTCGGTAGATACGACTACTGAGAAGGAAATTCAGCGCGCATTAGATAACTTAGTAAAAGGCCGCACAACCATTGCGATTGCACATCGCTTGTCGACTCTCAGAAAGGCTGACCGCCTGGTGGTACTTGATAAGGGCGAGATTGTGGAGATTGGC
>CAIVXR010000019.1 GCA_903909925.1 uncultured beta proteobacterium
ACTGATAAAGGCAATTTCTCTGGTAAATGTAAATTTGCTAAATCAAACTTAGCAATATTGGCATTGCTTGGAACCTCTCCTACTAGCACTGCCAATTGATTGCGTGCAAAGGCAAGATTTCGTTCGTAGTTAAACAGATCGACTTGAGAGTTAGATACCAAGGTTCTCTGTGAGGTGACATCTACCTTAGAAACAGTGCCAATAACTAATTGCTTTTCAGTCACTTCAGCGAGATTAGTTTGGGCTTTTAGAATTTCTTCTGTCGCCTGCATCTGCGCACGCAATGCAGCTTCTTTCACTGCGCTCGTTACTACGTTAGCAGTTAACGAAAGGTAGGCGCCCTCTAGCTGAAACTGAGCAACCTCCGCTTGAGCACGAGCACCCTCGACAGCGCGACGTGCACCACCAAAGACATCCAACTTATAAGTTACATTGACTGTAGCGTTGTATAAGTTATAGGTGTCAGAACCATAGTTCATGCCATAAACAGCAGATGGCTGCTTTTGTCTTAAAGCATTTGCACCAACACCAATTGTGGGAAAATACTGGCCACCAATTTGGGCATTGACGTTTTCTTGGGCTGCGCGCAATGCCGCGTCAGCTGCACCTAAATTCGGATTCTGCTCAAGTGCTTTTTTGATAAGCGCATCAAGCTCGGGAGATTTGTAAAGCTCCCACCACTGGGCTTCAATATCGGCACCCTCAACAAACTCTTGATCGGTACCGCCAGGCACACCTGGAGCTGTCGTGAGTTTTTGCGTGAGGGGATATTCGGTATAGCTAGAAGTTTTTGGAGGATCTGGTTGCTTAAAGTCTGGTCCGACGGCGCACGCGGAAAGTAGTCCTGCAGTAATCAGCAGAAACCAATAATTTCGTGACAGAAGGCGTGCTTTAGGAAAAACCATGGCTTGCAACAAATATCCTCTTTTACAAGAGTTATTTGACCACAGATTTCAAATCATGACTTTGTAACACGCTGATTTTTATAGTGAATTTTGTTCACAACTCTGAGCAAGAGTCAAGCCTAAGAAAAATTATTCGACCGTGACACTCTTGGCTAAATTTCTCGGCTTATCAACATCAGTACCACGCGCACAAGCAGTGTGATACGCCAGTAACTGCAAAGGTACTACATGCAAGATTGGAGAAAGATTACCGTAGTGCTCAGGTAGCCTGATGACATTGATACCATCAGCGTTAACGATATTTGTATCTTGATCAGCAAAGACATACAACCTTCCGCCGCGCGCTTTGACTTCCTGCATATTCGATTTGAGCTTTTCAAGTAAGGCGTCATTAGGCGCAACCGTCACCACTGGCATCTTCTCTGTCACTAATGCTAATGGACCATGCTTCAACTCCCCAGCAGGATAGGCCTCAGCATGAATATATGAAATCTCTTTTAATTTCAATGCACCCTCAAGGGCAATTGGATAATGCAAGCCACGGCCTAAGAAGAGTGCATTTTCACATTTAGAAAATGCATCACTCCAGGCAATAATTTGTGGCTCAAGCGCTAATACTGCATGTAAGGCTTTTGGAAGATGGCGCAAGTCTCGAAGCAGCTCTTTTTCTTTTTCAGTAGAAATCTTGCCTGCTCGTTTAGCAATCGAAACAGCGAGAAGATACAAAGCTAATAGTTGA
>CAIVXR010000020.1 GCA_903909925.1 uncultured beta proteobacterium
CCGGTGATCGAGGTCTTGGTCAAAGCAGGCGATCAGATTGAAAAAGAGCAATCGATTGTCGTACTTGAATCTGATAAAGCCACGATGGATGTTCCTTCATCTCACTCAGGCATCGTCAAAGAAGTCAAAGTGAAAATTGGTGACAATCTTTCCCAAGGATCAGTGGTATTAATTCTAGAAGGTGGTGTATCTGGAGCTACTCCAGTAGCAATACCGCCATCAATAGCAGCACAAGCACCAATAAGCAAACCTGCAGCAGTTGAGCCACCAGTTGTTCGTACTCCAGCACCTCCCCCCATTTCAAGCCCAGCTCCAGTAGTAGATGCAGCATTGAGTCATGCAAGTCCATCAGTGCGTAAATTTGCCCGTGAACTGGGCGTGAGCGTTCAACAGGTCAAAGGATCCGGTCCTAAGGGTCGTATTACTCAAGAGGATGTCCAAGCCTTTGTCAAAGCAGCGATGAGTGGCGGTGCTGTTAGCCCCGCTGCAGGAGCTAGTGGTGGAAGTTTAGGTGGACTAAATCTCATCCCTTGGCCAAAAGTTGATTTCACGAAGTTTGGTGATATTGAGCGTCAGCCACTCAATCGTATTAAGAAGATGACCGCCGCTAATCTTGGTCGTAACTGGGTCATGATCCCAGCAGTGACCTATCACGAAGATGCAGATGTCACCGACTTAGAAGCATTCCGAGTAGAGACTAATAAAGATAATGAGAAGCGGGGCGCTAAAATTACGATGCTTGCTTTCTTGATGAAAGCCGCTGTTGCTGCCTTAAAGAAATATCCAGAGTTCAATAGCTCCTTAGATGGTGATGATTTAATTCTGAAGAAGTACTTCAATATCGGCTTTGCTGCAGATACGCCTACGGGTTTAGTGGTGCCAGTGATTAAAAACGTAGATAAAAAAGGCATCTTCGAGATTGCTAAAGAAACTGCTGAATTAGCAGCATTGGCTCGCGACGGCAAACTCAAGCCAGATCAAATGCAGGGCGCCAGCTTTACGATTTCCTCATTGGGCGGTATCGGTGGAACTTATTTCTCGCCGATTGTGAATGCTCCAGAGGTTGCTATTTTGGGTGTCAGTAAGGCTGCTATGAAGCCAGTGTGGGATGGCAAGCAATTTGTACCACGCCTAATCTGCCCATTATCTCTTTCTGCAGATCACCGTGTGATTGATGGTGCGTTAGCTACCCGTTTTAACTTGTATATTGCACAACTCTTAGCCGACTTCCGTCGCGCTACGTTGTAAGGGGGGATTCATGGCTAAGCAAATGATCCTCGTTCCAGATATTGGCGACTATTCTGATGTGCCAGTAATTGAAGTGCTGGTAAAGGTTGGTGATGTGGTTGAAAAAGAGCAGCCTTTATTAGTGCTCGAGTCTGATAAAGCAACCATGGAGATCCCGGCAGATGCTGCTGGAACGATCACTAGTATTGACGTCAAGCTCGGCGACAAGATTAGCAAGGGTTCTGTGATTGCGCAGATTGAAGTAAGTAGTGCTGCACCAGTAACACAAGCTATCGTGCCTCCACCAGCTCCAGCAAAAGCTGCAGCCCCACAAATGCCAGCGCCAGCCGCTGGTCAATACAGTGGCAAAGTAGATCACGAGTGCGAAGTATTGGTACTTGGCGCAGGCCCTGGTGGTTATAGTGCTGCCTTTCGTAGCGCTGACTTGGGTATGAATACCATCCTGGTAGAGCGTTACTCAACCTTAGGTGGTGTCTGCCTTAACGTAGGTTGCATTCCATCCAAAGCATTACTGCACACTACGGCAGTAATGGATGAAGTTAAAACAATGGCTAAGCATGGCATTACGTTTGGCGCACCAAAGATCGAGATTGATCAATTACGCGGCTATAAAGATTCTGTGATTGCCAAGTTAACGGGTGGCTTAGCGGGCATGGCAAAAGCACGTAAAGTTAAAACAGTGCGTGGCTTGGGCCGTTTCTTGGACGCTCATCATGTCGAAGTCGAAATGACTAGCGGTGCTGGTCAAGATCTGAACGGTCAAAAAGAAGTGATACGGTTTCAGAAAGCGATTATTGCGGCTGGTAGTCAGCCCGTGAAGTTACCATTCTTACCAGAAGATCCCCGTATTGTGGATAGCACGGGA
>CAIVXR010000021.1 GCA_903909925.1 uncultured beta proteobacterium
CTTGCTGCATTGGCAGCGTTTATGCGCTATCGCTATTTAGAGCACATCAAAATGATCGATGGTCAGCTAGCTGGCCATGAAATGGTCATTGCGAAAAAATTTGTTGTTGTCACAGGCAGAAAAGCAGGATCTATGAATGATCCCGTTGAAGTGCCTATACGTGTTGAGTTAAAAGACCAAATCTATTCTGTTTATATTGATGATGCAGATGGCGTAAGTCGCTATGACATCGTCAGCGATTGGCGCCCAGGTCAAATCTGTCTGCGGGCAACAATCAATCGCAGCAGCAAAATTACTGCTCAAGTTGAAAAATGTGACACAAGATTGATTTTGATATTAGATGGCGTGAATTACGAGTGTATGGTGCTCAGCCCTTTAGGTGCAGAACTTCAGCGGCGTATGCCAGTCAAGCTACCGCCCGATACCTCTAAGTTGATGATGTCGCCAATGCCTGGCCTATTAACAAAGATAGCCGTCAAGGTTGGCGAGCAAGTCACTGCTGGTCAAAAAATTGCATCTATCGAAGCCATGAAAATGGAGAACACGATTTGCGCAATCCAAGATGCTGTGGTCGCTGAAATTTGCGCTAAAGAGGGTGATAGCTTGGCAGTAGATCAGCTCATCATTCGCTTTGAGTGAGGAAATAGTCAGGAGAAATGATGTCTTCTAAGCCATTTAAAATTCTAGGTATTCAGCAAATCGCCATTGGTGGTGAAAGTAAAGATCGCCTGAAAAAGCTCTGGGTTGATATGCTCGGCTTTGAATACAAGAGCACTTTTGTATCTGAGCATGAAAACGTAGATGAAGATATTTGTGCGATTGGTAAAGGAGTCCATGAGATCGAGGTGGATCTCATGCAGCCTATTGATCTTGAAAAGAAGCCCGCAGTACATCAAACCCCCTTAAATCACATCGGCTTATGGGTTGATGACCTGCCAAAGGCGGTAGAGTGGTTGTCTGCAAATGGTCTACGTTTTGCTCCTGGAGGTATTCGTAAGGGGGCGGCTGGACATGACATCACTTTTGTCCATCCCAAAGGTAATGACGAGTTCCCTATTAGTGGCGAAGGCGTCTTAATTGAGCTTGTGCAAGCCCCGCCTGAAGTCATTGCAGGATTGGGTTCATAATTTGTTTTTCCAAGCAAACTTAAAAGAGTTTAAATTGACGCGTATCTTAGCCATCGACACCTCAACAGCTTGGTGTTCGGTGGCTTTAACTTTAGGTGATCAAACACCAATTCTCCGACATGAGTTGGTGTCGGCTGGCGCTAGCCAACTGCTTTTACCTTGGGTTGAAACTCTTTTAATTAAAGCAGACATTCAGTTAAAGGAGCTTGATGCAATCGCTGTTGGTATTGGCCCGGGAGCATTTACTGGGGTTAGGCTCGGCGTTGCGGCTGTCCAAGGCTTAGCCGTTTCTTGTGATCTACCGGTCTTGCCAGTTACTAGTCTGGATGCTATTGCAGCGCAATTGATCAAAACACCCGATTTTGTACTAGCAAAACCTAAAAATTTTGTTATTGCCATCGATGCCCGTATGGATGAAATTTACTGGGCCCAATATCAGTCTCCAGTGCAACAACAAGATCAGGCGAAACGGATTGGCAATATCCATTTATCAAAGCCAGAAGAATTAGATCTCACAGGCATTCAATTTGTGGCGGGCAGCGCTCTGAAAGTCTACGGTGATCGATTGTTTAGCAAGACCGCTTTACCATTGACTGCTTTGGACTCGCAAATCCATTTGACCGCCTTGGGAGTGCTAGCTTGTGCTGAGCAGGGATTGAGAGAAGGACGGCAAATCAATGTCCACGAGCTCGAGCCGCTATACGTGCGTGATAAGGTGGCGCTGACTACCCAGGAGCGCCTAGAGGCTTTCAAATAATGTCTGAGGGTACTGCGGAACTTTCTTTTTTACCGATGCAAAATGCAGATTTGGATGCTGTTTTAGAAATAGAAGCAGTCTCGCATCTACATCCTTGGACCAAAGGTAACTTCTCAGATTCTTTAGCAGCAGGGCACTGGGCTTATTGCATTCGCCCACAAGTGGATCAAGCTATCAAAGGTTCATATTTAGATCCGGCGGTCTTATGGGCTTATTGCATTCTCTTTCCGGCTGTAGATGAATTGCATTTACTGAATATCACGGTATCACCCAACTTACGCAAACTAGGATTAGCTTTCCGAATGATGACTGCAATTGAAGGGGTTGCTGCCCAACAAAAGATGCCTAGGATTATTCTCGAAGTAAGGCCCTCTAATATTGCTGCAGTCACTTTGTACCAAAAGCTTGGATATGAACAAATTGGTATCCGCAAAAACTACTACCCAGCGGACCTGCAATCGGGCAGCAGGGAGGATGCACTGGTGATGGCTAAATCGATTAAGCTAGAGCCATGAGCAATACACATTCAGACTTCTTAAAGGAAATGGGCATAACGCAGTGGTCCTCTAGGGATAGTGCTGAGCCATCTTCAGTCGACACCTCTACACCTATTCAAGCAGTTGAAAAGATCTCACCAGGCCATTGGTGGTTCTTTGGAGCCCAGCCACAGGGCGATGCACAGCTTCTTTTTCAGGGTGTTATTCGATCCTTGGGTCTGGCTCCGCAAGAGTGGTCTTGGAAGAACCCTGGCGATCATTTAAATCAGCTTCAAGTTCCAGAAGATGGTTTACCAGTGGTGGCGTTTGCCTTTGGTGGCCCTGTTGCTCAAAAAATTACTGGCGAGAAGGATGCATTGCCACAATTACGTGAAACCATTTTGGCCTTAAATAATGGCTCTGATGAAGAAGTGCCAGTCATCGCTTCATTTGATTTGGCACAGTTACTTGCTAAACCAAAAGATAAAACCTTACTCTGGCAGGATCTTTTATTAGCGAAGTCAATGCTACAAAATATTTAATGCTTGTGTTCACCAATCAGATGCATAGAGTCATATTCAGTTTGGTTTCTAGCATGGCGCTTGATTACAAGCCACATGATGCAACTCACAGTTAAACCAAAACCAACGATCACGTAGATTACTGGCACATCAAACCATATCAACAGCGAATAGATTGCCAGCATCATTAATACCGAAATATTTTCATTGAAGTTCTGAACTGCAATAGAGTGACCCGCTGACATGAGAACGTGACCACGGTGCTGAAGCAGTGCATTCATTGGCACCACAAAATAACCCGCAAGCCAGCCAACCACAATGAGTAAGAAATAGGCGGGCAATAAATTGAGGCTGACTTGCATCTTGCCAATCGTTACCATGGTTATATCTGGCAACATATTGGAGTTGTAGACAGCCATGATGCACACCACAAGGCCCATGGCAATACCATAAGGCAGTACCTTTAATGAATGGCGTAGTGGCACACGTGAAGCGGCCCACATGGCGCCACCCGCGACACCCACGGCAGATATGGCTTGCAAAATAGCACCTTGGGATAAATTCATATGCAAAGAAACTTGAGCCCACTTAATCACAATAAACTGCAAAGTAGCGCCAGCTCCCCAAAACAAAGTGGTTACTGCCAAGGAGATTTGCCCTAAGCGATCATTCCATAGAGTCTTAAAACAAACCGAGAAATCTTTGATCAGTTCAATGGGGTTGGTTTTTTGAGAAACATAACGTGCTCCCGTATCTGGAATCTTCAGATTGATGAGCGCAGCTACAATATAAATCATCATAATGATGAGAATGGCAGATTCAGCGGGGGTATCAATACCGGTGTCTAGAGTTGGTATGTCTAATGCCAAAAGGCTTTGGGACACTGTGCTACTAATTAAGACGCCCCCCAAAACAGTACCTAAAATAATCGAACCCACTGTAAGACCCTCAATCCAGCCATTGGCAGCTACCAGTTTCTCTGGGGGTAATAATTCCGTCAAAATGCCATATTTGGCTGGAGAGTATGCGGCAGCCCCAAGACCTACGATTGCGTAGGATAGCAATGGATGGCTACCAAACAGCATCACTACACAGCCTACAAATTTGATTGTGTTGGTGATAAACATGACATTTCCCTTGGGGCGGGAGTCTGCAAAGGCGCCCACAAAGGCTGCTAGCAATACATAGGACAATACAAAGAACAATTTAAGTAATGGAGTCATCCAGGCCGGGGCATGGAGCTGTGCCAGAAGTGCAATTGCAGCAATGAGCAAAGCGTTATCGGCAAGCGAAGAAAAAAATTGCGCCGCCATAATGGTGTAAAAACTACGGTTCATTCGTACAATCTAGTCATTGAATCAATTAAAACACGAAAGGAGGGATGAATATGGGCGCTACAGCTAATGGCTTGATAAATAGGCCAATTTTGGCGTCTATTCACACTGACGCCTTTCGACACAATTTAAACAGAGTTCGAGAGCTCGCGCCAGAATCCAAGATTTGGTCAGTTGTGAAATCCAGGGGGTATGGTCACAGTTTTGAGGCGGTATTGAAGGGTTTAGCTTCTACAGATGGTTTTGCACTCCTCAATATGCAAAATGCGCTGCGTCTAAGGAAGGAGGGTTGGCTGGGTCGAATCCTACTTTTAGAAGGGTTATTTCATGAAAATGAATTGGCCTTGGCTGAGAAGTTGTCTTGTGATTTGGTTGTGCATTGCGAGGCACAAGTAGAGTGGTTAGAAAAATATCAAGCTCATAAGCCATTTAATGTATTTCTGAAAATGAATACTGGTATGAATCGCTTAGGTTTAAAACCTGAGGCCTATAGAATCGCGTTCCACCGCTTGCATGCTGCTGGCCACAAAATGCATCACATGACACATTTTGCAAATGCAGATCAAGTAGATCGCCTACCGACAGTGGGCAGTCAGATGGAATTATTTAACGAAACAATTGAGGGTTTAGATGCCCCAACGTCATTAGCCAATTCTGCAGCAATTTTGTGGCATCGCAATGCGCTTGGTGACTGGGTAAGGCCTGGAATCATCCTTTATGGTGCTTCACCCACAGGACTTTATGCAGATATTAAGAACGCACACTTAAAAGCTGTCATGCAGCTTGAGAGTGAAATCATTGATATTCAGTTATTAGACAAAGGAGATCGCGTTGGCTATGGCGGTCGCTTTGAAGCCCCTGAAAAAATGAGAGTTGGAATTGTGGCTTGTGGTTATGCCGACGGATATCCACGGCACGCAAAAGATGGCACCCCAGTTTGGGTGAATGATGGCAGCAAAGATGGTGGAATGGTGTGTCCTATCGCTGGCCGCGTATCCATGGATATGTTGAGCATTGATCTACGCAAGGCGCCTAATGCAAAAATTGGTAGTAAGGTTGAGCTTTGGGGAGACAGAGTCCCGATTGATGACGTTGCTCACATGAGTGACACCATAGGCTACGAGCTGATGTGCGCTGTTGCTCCACGCGTTCCGCTTGTAATAAAGTAAAGACCGCAGATTCTTACTTATTCCAGAACTGCCACCATCTACGCTCTTTTATAACGCGCTGTCCAGTCTCTAACATGGGGCTATCCGGAAAATTGAGCTTAAATACCCGGGCAGTATCGTTGCTTAACTCAACCATGCCTAACTTTTGGTAAGACTTATACAAAATATAAAGTGCTTCTTCAACGGCAGGAGCACGATCATAGTCACGAATCACCAGCTGCGCACGATTAGCAGAAGCTAAGTAAGCGCCGCGCTGATAATAAAAGCGGGCCACAATGACATCTGCTTCAGCAAGCGAGTTAACGATGTAGCGCATCCGATCTAGAGCATCAGGAGCATATTTGCTGTTGGGGAAGCGCTCAACAACGATTTTGAATGATTCAAAAGCATCCTTAGCCGCCTGAGGATCACGCTCACTTAAATCTTGACCAGTAAACTTGCCGAGCCAACCTAAATCATCATTAAAAGTGATTAGGCCTCTAAGGTAATAGGCGTAATCTAAATTAGAGCTACCTTGATGGAGCTTAATAAAGCGATCGATCGCAACCAATGCTTGCGCTTGCTCACTTGCCTTCCAATAGCAATAAGCAGCATTAATTTGGGCTTGCTGTGAATAAGGGCCAAATGGAAAACGTGCCTCTAGTTTGTCAAAGTATTTGCCGCATTTAGCAAAGTCACCGTCATTTAACTTATCGGTCGCCTCAGAATAGAGTTTGGCCTCTGACCAAATATCGGTATCGTCTTTTTGACCATCGCTGCCTGCGCAAGCGCTTAGCAAAAGCGCGGCAGTCAAGCTCACTAAAAGCAAGCCTATTGGTCTAGTATTAAAAAAAGTGAACTTTTTTTCTAGGGCAAAGTTCCCAGCAAGCCTTAAACTGGCGTCTGATATTGCGTCGGACATTACTGAAAGGCTCTTTAAGCGTGGCATTGCCGCAAACTCCTGATTCGAATCCTGTTGATTATATCGATGAAGAGGATTTCATCTCCCTAGATATCCCTTTAGAGATGGCTGGGGAGAGGCTCGACAAGGCATTGGCGCTGTCTTTGCCAGATTATTCTCGCAATCGATTGAAAGCCTGGGTTGAGACCGGGGCTGTCATGGTCGATGGAAAGGTCACTAAAGCCCGTTATTTACTGCGTGGTGGGGAGAGTATTAAGGTCTTTCCACAAGAAATGCCTGAGCAATTTGCCTTTACCCCCCAAGACATTACCTTGGAGGTGGTTTATGAGGATCAGTCCATTATTGTGATTAATAAGCAGCCTGGGCTAGTGGTGCATCCGGCAGCAGGTAACTGGTCAGGCACCTTATTAAATGGACTCCTATTTCGCTATCCAGAACTCAAGTCCTTGCCTAGAGCGGGCATTGTTCATCGTTTAGACAAGGACACCTCTGGATTAATGGTGGTAGCACGAACAGCGCATGCCCAAACCGCTTTAGTAAGACAACTTCAAGAGCGCACTGTGGGGCGTCGATATTTAGCTTGGGTATGGGGCGATGCACCAAGTCAAGGCAAAGTGCTGGCATCTGTTGGCAGAGATCAGCGCGATCGACTGCGAATGGCAACTGGTAATGTACAAGGAAAACCTGCGGCAACTTTATATCGTCGAATTGCAAAGGGCAGCTTTAGCGAATCGCCGATTGCTTTACTAGAATGCCGATTGGAGACTGGCAGGACACATCAAATCCGTGTTCACCTCGAGTCGCTTGGTTTTCCAATCATAGGTGATCCTGTTTATCGTAAAAAAACTCCAGGTGTAGCTAAGACCCTCATTTTCGAGCGCCAAGCATTGCATGCCTATGCTTTAAGTCTGCAACATCCGCTATCTCATGAATGGATGACCTGGTTTTGCTTACCGCCTTCTGATGTTATGGATTTATTACCTCAAGTAGGCATGAGTGAGGAGGTCCTCCCAAAAGAAGAGGCTTTGCTGGCATCTATTCAGAACGACCATCAGCCATGAATGTTATTAGACCGGTTTGGCCCGCTCCAGCAAGCATTCATTCGCTTGTCACCACTAGGCAGGCGGGCAGCAGCAGCTCGCCATATGACTCTCTTAACCTGGGAGATCATGTGGGCGATGAACCATCTTGTGTGATTGCGAATCGAGAAGTTCTTCAAAAACATCTTCCAGCACAGCCACTGTGGTTAGCGCAAACTCACAGTATTGCGGTTAGCACGCCCAAGAGTCGACTTCAATTCTCAAGCGGACCTATTGAAGCTGATGCTGCAGTTACTGATAATCCAGATGAAGTCCTGGCAATTTTGACGGCCGATTGTCTGCCGGTACTAATTACCAGTGCTGATGGCAAAGTGATTGGTGCTGCCCATGCTGGGTGGCGAGGATTATGTGACGGCATACTTGAAAATACGGTTAGCGAAATGCTTAAGCTTAGCGATCAATCTTACGCTGCAGATTTAATGGTTTGGATGGGCCCAGCAATTGGCCCAGAATCATTTGAAGTTGGGCAAGACGTAGTGGGGCGCTTTATGGAATCAGGTGTACATGACATGCAAAAATGCTTTGTACCTATCGCCAACAAACCCGGGAAATATTTGGCTGATATTTATCAGTTGGCGCGCGAAAGACTGATCAGTATCGGTGTTAATGCCATCTACGGTGGCGATCTTTGCACCGTTCAGGATGGGGAGCGCTTTTTCTCCTATCGTCGAGATGGGGCGACTGGACGTTTTGCCTCCCTGATCTGGGTTTCTAAATAGCCCAATTCTGTGCGGGTAAATACTATAGCCCTACGGCTAGGGTTATTGCGTATAACCTAATATGCTTTATAGATCGAGAATGATCCTAATTAATTGAAGAGAACACTATGTTTGCAGGCATGAATCCCAGTGCAACGCCATCTTTGGCGCCGCACCATATGGCGATGATCCCGCCAGAGCGTTTAGCAGATATTCAAAAAGAATATTTTGCAGAGTTAGCTCATATAGCGACCAATCCCGAGGCGATTGAAGTTAAAGATCGTCGGTTTGCCGGCAAGGCTTGGCATTCTTCTTGGAGCAAGGTGATTGCCGCCACCTATCTCCTCAATTCAAAACATTTGATGTCATTAGCCAAAGCAGTTGACGCGGACGAAAAAACGAAACAGAAAATTCTCTTTACGACTGAACAGATGATTGATGCGCTCTCGCCATCGAACTTCATTGCCACTAATCCAGAGGTTCTGGAAAATATTATTAGCACCCAAGGCCAATCAATTCAAAAAGGAATTGCGAATCTGCTTGGTGATATGAAGAAAGGTAAAGTTTCACAGACCGATGAGAGTGCTTTTGAGGTCGGACAGAATATCGCCACTACAGAAGGCCATGTTGTCTTTCGCAATGAGCTATTTGAATTAATTCAATACACGCCACTTACAGAAACCGTCTTTGAGCGCCCTTATTTGATGGTTCCGCCTTGTATCAACAAGTATTACATTTTGGATTTGCAGCCCAATAATTCAGTAGTGCGCCACATGGTTTCTCAAGGCCATACCGTATTCTTAGTCTCCTGGAAAAATCCGGATGCTTCGATGGCACAGATCAGTTGGGATGACTATGTTGGTAAGGGTGTGATTAAAGCGATTGAGGTTGTCAAAGAGATTGGTAACACTAAGCAAATCAATGTACTTGGTTTCTGTGTTGGCGGCACCTTAACAACATCAGCCTTAGCAGTTCTCGCAGCACGTAATGAACATCCAGCAGCAAGCCTAACCTTATTTACTACCTTATTGGACTTTACAAACACCGGTATTTTGGATGTCTTTATCGATGAGGGCATGGTAGAGATGCGTGAGAAAACGATTGGTAGTAAAGCGGGCAAGTACGGCATGATGTCTGGTTTAGATTTAGGCAATACCTTTTCCTTCTTACGCCCCAATGATTTAGTTTGGAACTATGTCGTTGAAAATTACCTTAAGGGTAATTCTCCGCCACCATTTGATTTGCTGTACTGGAATGGCGATTCGACCAATTTACCGGGCAATATGTATTGTTGGTACCTGCGCCATACCTATTTGCAAAATGACCTAGTAAAACCTGGCAAGCTCACCATTTGTGGGGAGAAGATTGACCTAGGCAAGATCAAGTGCCCTGCATATCTGTACGCATCTCAAGAGGACCATATTGTTCCCTGGCAGTCAGCTTATGAGTCCACCCATCTTCTGAAGGGCAAAAATCGTTTTGTACTTGGCGCCTCTGGCCACATTGCAGGTGTGATTAATCCGCCAGCGAAGAATAAACGGTACTACTTTGAAAATAACAAGATTGCAGCAACCGCCGATGAATGGCTTGAGGGCGCAAAACAAATTACGGGTAGCTGGTGGCCCAACTATACGAAGTGGTTGGAGCAATTTGGTGGCGAGCAAAAACCTGCAAGCACCACCTTTGGTAATGCGAAGTATAAAAAAATGGAAGCTGCACCTGGGGTATACGTTAAAGAGAAGGCAGTTTAAGTAATTCATAAGAGTAATAGTTAACGAAGTTTTTAAAAGGGGAATGGAATGTCTCAAAAAGTCGCATATGTTACTGGTGGTATGGGTGGTATCGGTACCGCTATCTGCCAACGCTTAGCAAAAGATGGATTTAAGGTGATTGCTGGCTGTGGCCCGAATTCACCGCGTAAAGACCGTTGGTTGGGTGAGCAAAAGGCTCTTGGCTTTGACTTTATTGCCTCTGAGGGCAATGTTTCCGACTGGGATAGTACTGTTGCTGCCTTTGATAAGGTGAAAGCCGAAGTAGGTCGCGTTGATGTATTAGTGAACAATGCAGGCATTACACGCGATAGCGTCTTTCGCAAAATGACGCCTGACGCATGGAAGGCTGTGATTGATACCAACCTCAACTCATTATTCAACGTTACCAAGCAAGTAATCGAAGGTATGGTTGAAAATAACTGGGGCCGTGTCATCAATATATCTTCTGTGAATGGTCAAAAAGGTCAGTTTGGTCAATGTAATTATTCAACCGCTAAAGCTGGTCTTCATGGCTTTACGATGGCCTTAGCCCAGGAAGTGGCCACCAAAGGTGTTACGGTTAATACCGTTTCCCCTGGTTATATTGGCACCGATATGGTGAAAGCAATCCGTGAAGATGTCCTGGAAAAGATTGTTTCCGGCATTCCAGTGAAGCGCTTAGGAACCCCAGAAGAAATTGCTTCGATCTGCTGTTGGATTGCTTCTGCAGATGGTGGCTATGCGACAGGCGCAGACTTCTCCCTAAATGGTGGTATTCACACTGGTTAATACTGCAGTGCAACATTAACCATCTAAAACTTCAACGCAACAAAGCCGATTTATCTTTACTTCAAACTAGAGATAAACTAAGCTGATGTTGCGTTGCAGTATTCAGTAAGGAAAAAAATGGTTACCCGTACAAAGCGAGCTGGTGAAGACCGCCTCATTAAGAAATATCCCAATCGTCGTCTTTACGATACTCAGACTAGCTCCTATGTCACCTTATCCGACATCAAAGGCTTAGTGATGACAAACGAAGTGTTCAAAGTCGTTGATGCCAAGACTGATGAAGATCTCACTCGCAATATTTTGCTGCAAATTATTCTGGAAGAAGAAGCTGGCGGCGCTCCCGTATTTTCCTCACAAATGCTTTCGCAAATCATTCGCTTTTATGGCAACTCCATGCAAGGCTTGATGGGTAATTATCTCGAGAAGACCATGCAGTCTTTTGTTGATATTCATAATAAATTAGGTGATCAAACAAAAGGTTTAGGTGCGGGCAGCACGCCTGAAGCTTGGTCACAAATGATGAATCTTCAAAATCCGCTCATGCAAGGCTTGATGGGTAATTACATGGAGCAGAGCAAAGATTTATTTGTGAAAATGCAAGAGCAATTGCAAGGCTCGCAAAATCTTTTTGGCAATTTCCCATTTACCTCTCAGCCCACTAAATCTGAAAAAGAATAGTTGTGGCTGGAAAAATCGGCTTTGTATCCTTAGGCTGCCCTAAGGCGCTCGTTGACTCTGAGCTTATTCTCACGCAGTTAAGTGCCGAAGGCTATGAGACTGCAAAAGATTACTCGGGCGCAGACCTAGTCGTCGTCAATACCTGTGGCTTTATCGATTCAGCGGTGGAGGAAAG
>CAIVXR010000022.1 GCA_903909925.1 uncultured beta proteobacterium
TACATAGTCGTTCGTTACATACGTTCTTTGAGGGTGACTTACAGAAATACATTGCGCCTCAGACATCCTGGACGGCTCAATACTCTGAAATGAAAGCCTGCGCTGTCGATCCCAGGTAGCCCTTAATCTTGCTGCTTTTTCAGGCAAGGTAAAAGCTTGGAAGGCTGGACCAAAACTCATATTTAAAACATAAGATAAGCGACCCCGCTTCTTTTCACCCTTGTAGGTATAGCTAGTCTGCTTATGGGCTATTGAACAAAAACCCCCCAAAGATCTAGCTAAAGAAGCAACGTCTTCAGATAATTGCTTACTCGCAGTGCAATAGCGAATAGAACCCCATTTCTCAATCCAGCCATCAGTGTCCATCAGGCCTTGGAACAATGCGAGACGAGAATTCTTGTTAGCCTCAAGATAAGTCGTGGGAATATATTTATCAAAACTTCTGCAACCCAGGACGCCTATATCTTGCAGCGCAGACCTAAAATAATTCTTTGGAACTGCTTGACGCTCTCCATTTACAGCGATTCTGGCTTTGGAGACTAATCTCCAGTCGTACGCATTTGCATGAACCAGCTCCATCTCATAGTTCGCAAGCAAATTCATACGCTCTACAAGCTCAGGTGACTTAGTTGAAAACATAACCGAGCCATGGGATAACGCTAGAGTGCCATCACCTAGCAATGCCCCTAAAACCCACGGATGAATCGGCAATTCATTCGAGTGGCCAAAATCACCTGAGACAGGGTCTATCCATAATCTATTCTTATACCGAACACACTGCAGCATTTCTATTAAGCGAGTTGTATTAATGACGCGTGGCTCAGACCAATCTCGATACATCACACGCCATAGGTGCTCATCGCAACACTCAGCGTGACGACCATCAGAAAAAGTCACTTTATATATCTGCTTCATGCCTTGCGGGTAAATGCCAGTCACCATTGAGTGCTGGCCATCCACAGAAGCGAGACGATCACCAAAACGCAAATCACCCATCAACTTCCAACCATCTACCGTTTTCACTTTTGCATCTAGTGGTTGCGCCTTACCCATTGAAGGTCTTCCGGCCACAATCACTAAGTCGCCTTTTTGCAAGCCACTGGTTTGTTTATCTAAATCAATGAAGCCTGTGGCGATACCAGTGATATCGCTACCACCTTGACGGTTATAGAGTTCATCAATACGGGCCACGACAGAGCGTAGGAGTGGCTCAATCTCGAGGTAATCGGCTTTACGACTACCATCTTCACCAATTTGTAAAATACGAGACTCAGCTTCATCTAGCAGCGTTCTAACAGAACGTCCTTCTGGAACAAAGGCTGAGTTCACAATGCTGTCTGATACTTCGATCAAGCGACGCAGAATACTGCGATCACGAACAATATCGGCATAGCCTTTGATGTTCGCAGAACTAGGCGTGTTTTGTGCAAGAGAATTAAGATAATCAACGCTGACTAAGTCACCACCCTGCTCAGATTTAATGGCGTCATGAACAGTGATGACGTCAGCAGGATGATTGTCGCCAACTAAACGCGTAATGACCTTATAGATCAGTGCATGCTCAGGACGGTAGAAATCTTTATCGTTTAAAACGCCACCCAAACGATCCCAGGCAGTGTTATCGATCAGTAGACCACCGAGCAAGGATTGCTCGGCTTCTACAGAATGAGGTGGAACTTTTAAAGCCTGCACGACTGCATCCCCAGCGCCCGCCATGCCGGGATTCAGCGTAACGGAACGTGAACGAGATTCAGCCATGAGGCTAGTTTACAGACTTAAATTAAGCTTGCTCACCAACTACACGAATGGTGATATTAGCCACTACATCGGTATGCACAGCAACCGCTACAGGGTGATCACCAACCATTTTCAACGGGCCAGTAGGCATACGAATCGAAGACTTCTCAATCGTAAATCCCTTAGCTTTTAAGCCATCAGCGATGTCATAGTTAGTTACAGAACCAAACAGACGACCATCGACACCAGCTTTTTGACCGATTTCGAGAACCAAGTCTTTGAGCTTTACGCCAACTGCTTCAGCTGCGGCCAATTTCTCAGCAGCTAATTTTTCTAGCTCAGCACGACGAACTGCGAAGTCAGCAATCGCTGCTTCAGTTGCACGACGCGCTTTACGCTGTGGGATTAAAAAGTTACGAGCGAAACCGTCTTTAACGCGAACTACGTCGCCGAGGTTGCCCAGGTTTGTTACTTTTTCTAAAAGAATGATTTGCATTGAGGGCTCCCAATTATTTCTTATGTTGATCGGAGAATGGCAATAAAGCCAAGAAACGGGCACGCTTGATAGCAGTGTCTAACTGACGCTGATA
>CAIVXR010000023.1 GCA_903909925.1 uncultured beta proteobacterium
ACGTTGTGCCCAACATCCCACAAGCTATATGGCGTGAGTGACGGTAAGAAGGCAATGCGACCCAATACCTTGTTGAGCTCGCGATTGGGCGTGAAGCTTTGATGACAAGCATCATGGCCCAAAATAAAAATACGGCCAGTGACAAATCCAGCAACTACGCCGAATACAACCTTAAGGAAGATATTTTCAACAAAAACTGTACCCGCAATACAAGCAAGCCATAACGATGCGTCAATGATGAGAAGCATGATGGCACGGCCTACTTCACCTTGCGCCATTGGGATTAACCAGCTCCGAATAATTTTGCGGTGCGGTAACGGCGCCTCAGGAGGCAAGGGATTTGCTAGGGACGGCTCAGAAAGGGCTGAATTTAGATGTGTAGACACAATAAGAATCAAGAAGTTAGACCCAAATGATAGTGGTTTTTACGACTTTACGCATGATGTAGGTAAAACACCCTCTTTTGGCGCGCCCGGCAGGAATCGAACCTGCGACCCTTGGCTTCGGAGGCCAATACTCTATCCACTGAGCTACGGGCGCCAGGGAAACTACATACCCCGCTATTGTAAGTGCCTTATAGCCCTACTCACTAGTTATAATCACCGCCAATCTACCCTAAACCCCTTAAACAACAAATTCCTATGAGCAACGAGCACGGAAATCTAATCAAGTCCCCAAAACAACTCATCATCATGGTGTTTGCAAGCTTTTTTGTACCCTTAATTGTTATTTTGTTGTTGATGGTATTTGTCAACAATGGCAAGCGCGGCGAATCTACCGCCACTACTGAGCAATTAATTAAACCGGTAGCGCAGTTAAACATTCAGGACGTGGGTCCTTCAGCCGATCCCCAAGCTCCTGCCGCAGCTAAATAAATTTAGCGCATCCTAAAAAGCTGGCTTACAGCCAGCTTTTTTATTTCCCATGACTTTTATCTTTTGCATCCAAAGCAATTTGATAAGCATCTTTTTTTGCAATACCTAAGGCTTGCGATAGAACAGTAGCAATTTCTTTGCTGCCCAAATAAGGGCTGAGGGTGTTCGCCCATAGCAAGAGTGATGAATGCTCTTGAGCCTCACCAGAGCTAGCCTGGCGGCCGGATACCAGAATAATAAATTCGCCTTTTAAGCTCTCTGCATTTTCTAACCATGATGCAATTTCACTCGCTTTTAATGCGACAAGCTGTTCAAATTTTTTGGTTAGCTCACGACAAATAAATACGGGACGCTCTGGCTCTAGAGCATTTGCAAGGACAAATAATGTTTCGCGAATGTGATGCGGAGATTCAAAAAAGATACTGGTTTTTATACTGCTAAAAATATCTTGTAGCAGCGCATCTCGCTCTTTAGTTTTATGAGGCCAAAAGCCTAAAAATTGAAAGCGCCCTTCTGAGTTGAGCATGACCGAACCTGCCGCTGAAATTGCACAAGATACGGAGCTGGCACCGGGAATGGGAATTACTCGAAAGCCCGCTTTGTGCACTTCGTTTACCAATCTTGCGCCCGGGTCTGATACACCCGGAGTACCTGCATCAGAAATATAGGCCCAGCGCTCATTGTTAGCAAGGCTTTGAATCACCGTTTGTGCGCCCCCAACTTCATTGTGCTCATGTAGCGCCAGACATTTTTTATGAATACCAAATTGCTGTAATAGGGCTGCGCTATGCCTTGTATCTTCGCAGGCAATTCCATCTACAGCATTTAATACATGTAGCGCACGCAACGTAATATCTCCCAGATTACCAATGGGCGTAGCAACCATGTAAAGGGCTCTAGCAGGCAAATCCTGTTGTTTTAAAAAATCAAATGAGCCTATTTCCATGGGGACATCTTCTGCGTAAGATTGGTCATAAGTAAGAGGATACGTTGCTTTAGAAATTACCCCCAGTTTGGCGCATAATATCGGCATGGATAAAGACACTATCGAACATCTGCGCAAGCGCGCATCACAGCATTTTTTGGACAGCATTGCAGTAAAGCAAGAGGCTGAAAAAGTCCTTCCAGAGGCTGTTGCTCGTGGAGTATTGGCAATGGTGGATTGTTTGAAGGCGGGCGGCAAAGTCATGGCTTGTGGCAATGGCGGCTCTGCCGCTGATGCTCAGCACTTTGCTGCAGAACTCATTGGCCGCTTTGAGCGAGAGCGTGAAGAGCTGGCCGCGATTGCCTTGACAACAGACTCATCCATTCTGACTGCAGTTGGAAATGATTACAGCTATGACGATATCTTTAGCAAACAGGTTCGTGGTCTTGGTAAGCAAGGCGACATCCTTTTAGGAATTTCAACTTCAGGCAACTCTAAGAATGTAGTTAAGGCAATAGAGGCTGCCAAGAAGATGGGCATCAAAATCATAGCCTTTACTGGCAATGGCGGCGGGAAGATTGCTACTTTGCTAGACAAGGATGATATTCACCTATGCGTTCCTTCTACGCGCACGGCACGCATTCAAGAAACCCATTTAGTCTTGTTGCATGGCTTGTGTGATGGCGTTGATCACGTTTTATACGACTAGAAAATTTAGCCCAATTCATTATTAGAAAATAGACAAATGCAAACCTCTTTGATCCTTAAGCTTATTGTTACGGTAATCGCGGTGTCCCAGATTTCATCCTGTGCAGTGGTTGCCGTTGGAGGTGTGACTGCAACTGCAACTGTATTGGCAGATCGACGTAGTCCGGGTGTGCAAGCAATTGATAAGGGAATTGATTGGGAAGCAAGTAGCGCATTAAGCAAAAGATTTGGGGACAATGCACACATCAATGTCACCTCCTTCAATCAAAAGGTATTGTTAACTGGCGAAGTAAAAGATGCCGATATCAAGGGTGAAGCAGGCTCTTATGTAAAAGCAATGAAGAATGTGCGCTCTGTATTTAATGAGCTGGTCATTGGCCCAAGCAGCAGTTACACATCCCGCGCTAACGATTCCTACTTAGAGTCTAAGATCAAAACACAAATGATCTTTACAGAAAAGCTACCCTCTAATTCGATGGCAATTGTTGCTGAAGGCAGTAGTGTTTACTTGCTGGGCATCCTGACACAAGGTGAAGCGGATTTAGCTAAGAAGATTGCTAGCAATACCAATGGTGTGAAAGACGTTTATATTTATTTCGACATCATTTCTGAGGCCGAAAAAACTCGCTTAGAAAAAGAAGGCAAGGCAGAGCAATCACAACCAGATAGTCCGCCAAAGTTTCAGTAATTTTTTTACAAAAGTTGTGAATTCACGCGTTGCATAATTTTCAAAAAATATCTTTTTTATTTGCGCTACTTGCTTTGCAAATTCAATATACGCAAGCGAGTAGCGAAGATCAACAAGCGTTTGCAATTGCAAAACAAAATGCATGCCTAGGTTGTCATGCAATTAATAAAAAAATTGTTGGGCCCAGTTTTGAATCTGTGGCGCAAAAATATCAAGCAGACTCAAACGCGCAAGCATTTTTGAAAAATAAAATCGCCAAAGGTGGCACAGGCTCATGGGGCGTAGTGCCCATGCCTGCCAATACAAAATTAAGTGATGCAGAGCTGACGCTTTTGGTAAGCTGGATATTGCGTGGCGCGCCGATTAAAAACTAAAAATTAAGGTGCGAGTTTTGGTTTGCCAAGAAACCACCACCAGGCTTGGTTAGAGCGCTTGAGATTTTCTTTCAATGCGTAATCCATATCGGCCCACTGCACATTAGCAGCCTCTTGAACAATCGTTGAAGGATTGGCTGGCAGCAATTTTAGATAAGCATCAGCATCTCCATGAGCATATTCAATGCTCATGCCAGCTTTTTGCGCTAGATGCATCATTGCTTTGTTGCTTGATAGGCAATGAACATGTAAGTTTTTTATGCAGGTGTTGCGCGAGTGAACCGCGGACCGTTGTAATAGCGCAGTACCAACACCCAGGGAGCGCCCTACTGGTAAGACTGAAACGCCAAACTCAGCCGCACGAACCTGGCCCTCAATTTTGGGCAAATAAGCTAAGTGCGCCATGCCAATAAGTCTCAAGTTCAAGTCAAAGACGCCAAAGATAGTATCTTTGTTGAAATCAAGGCGTTCAACATAACGCTGTATTACTTCGTCGGGTGTTTGAGTGCCAAAACGCAGGCGTCGATCTTCCGCATTAAGCTGTAATAAGTGCTGAAGTATCTCTTTCCTATGCCCAGCATGGAGCTCTCGTACGGGAACAGTTCGCCCAGTTGAATAAGGCTTAACAGGTAAGTGTTTACTCGCTAATTTATTGTGCATAGCAATATATTAGCAGTCTTATGTGAAAATTACAGGGTTTTCCCTAATATGCAAAAAAACCATCAGAAATGCGGTTTTGCTAGATTCCCCGCTCTAAAAAATTCATCCTTGTGATTTGACTCGATTTATTTTTAGGTAAGAAAAAACATCGTTATTTTAGGAAAAAGACTGCAAAAGGTGTTGACAACCCTATTTGTGTATGTCATAGTCTCACCTCTTCGCTGAATGTTTTTGAAAAACGATTCAGCCCCTCTTTAAAAATTAGTCAACCGATAAATGTGGGTACTAGGCGAAAGCATCCAGTCCTTCGGGACAGA
>CAIVXR010000024.1 GCA_903909925.1 uncultured beta proteobacterium
ATCGGTTCTTTGCTGAACATCTACTACAGCATTGAGCACATCACCCACCTTAAGCTCGCCCTCGAGTAACTCTCCTTGATGACCAAAAACATCGGCCTGAATCTTAAAAGTATCTTCTACTGCAAAGCGAACAGTCTCATTACGAAGCTCGCCCTTATCGCCAACTTGGCCACCAGACTCCGCATAGAAAGGAGTGTTGTCTAGCACGATCACCGCAGCATCACCAGCTTTTACTGAAGTCACAGCTGATCCATCAACATAGAGAGCGGCAACCTTAGCGCCCTCATGCTTTAAAGTGTCGTAACCATGAAATTGGGTTGGCCTGCCTTTGTAATCTAAACCTTGTGCCACTTTGAACTTACCAGCTGCTCTAGCTTGATCTCTCTGCTTTTGCATCGCTACTTCAAAACCTTGAGCGTCCACAGTAACGCCACGCTCACGACAAACATCTGCCGTTAAATCCAATGGGAAACCAAACGTGTCGTGTAAACGGAAAGCGGTATCACCATCAACCACTTTGGCACCACCTGCTAATGCGCTGTCCAAAATTTCCATGCCATTGGCGATAGTCTGGAAGAAACGCTCTTCCTCTTGTTTTAGAACTTCAGCAACTTTATCTTGTGCAGCCCGTAATTCTGGATAAGCATCACCCATTTCTTTCACAAGTGCAGGTACCAATTGATAAAAGAATGGTTTACGTGCACCTAACTTGTAGCCATGACGAATCGCACGACGTGCAATGCGGCGCAACACATAACCGCGCCCTGCATTACCTGGAATTACGCCATCAACAACAATAAAGCTACAGGCGCGAATATGGTCGGCAATCACTTTGAGTGAAGGGCTCTGCGCATCACAGTTTCCTCCACCAGCGGCATCTACCGCATCTTTAGCAGCTTTCAGTAAATTAACAAAGAGATCAATCTCATAGTTAGAGTGAACGTGCTGCAAAATAGCAGCAATACGCTCAAGGCCCATGCCCGTATCAACGCTCGGCTTAGGGAGGAGATGCATAACACCTGCTTCATCGCGATTGAACTGCATGAAGACGTTATTCCAAATTTCAATATAGCGATCACCATCCTCATCTGGACTGCCAGGAGGACCGCCAGGAATATGATCACCGTGATCATAGAAAATTTCTGTACAAGGACCGCAAGGTCCGGTATCACCCATCATCCAGAAATTGTCAGAAGCGTATCTCGCACCCTTGTTATCACCAATTCGAATAATACGATCAGTTGAAATACCGATCTGCTTATTCCAGATCTCATAAGCCTCATCATCTTCGGCATAGACCGTGACCAAGAGTTTTTCCTTGGGCAATTTAAATACTTGAGTCAACAAATCCCATGCAAGCTGAATCGCATCTTTTTTAAAGTAATCTCCAAATGAAAAATTACCCAGCATCTCGAAAAAGGTGTGGTGACGTGCGGTGTAGCCGACGTTATCTAAATCATTATGTTTGCCACCAGCCCGAATACACTTTTGGGCAGTCGTAGCGCGGTTATAAGGGCGCTTATCAAACCCTAAAAACACGTCTTTGAACTGATTCATGCCCGCATTGGTAAATAACAGGGTTGGATCATCCCCCGGGACAACCGGACTGGACGGAACGATTTGGTGGCCCTTTTGGGCAAAGAAATCTAGGTATGCCTGGCGAATTTGAGAGACTTTCATACCCTTAATTATCGCATTGGCACCCATCTAGGGCAAACCCTAGACAGTAGACCCCCTTGGTGCCTTACAATCCCACAACATTAATAAATAGATCGACACTTAAGTCGATAACCAAGGAGTGCAACTTGAAAATTCGCAATCAACGGGATTTTGGGGCTGGGATCATGTATGTGGTCATTGGCCTCTTCTTCACCATCATCGCAACGCAATACCAGATGGGTACTGCTGCCAAAATGGGTCCAGGCTATTTCCCGTTCTACTTGGGGATTCTGATGACCTTATTGGGCCTCTTGGTTCTGGTGAAGTCTTTCAGCGCAAAAGCAGCAATCGAGAGCATCCCAAAATTCAATTGGCGGATCATTGCTCAGATTACCGGTGCAGTAGTGCTTTACGGCTTATTACTACCGCGTTTAGGCTTTTTAGTGGCTGTTGTTGTTTTGGTATTGGTATCAGCAAGTGCCAGCAAAGAATTTACTTGGAAGGGCTCATTAATTAATGCTGCCTTCCTAGTGGCATTTACTTATTCAGTATTTGTGTTGGGTCTGAAACTTCAGTTCCCACTCCTGCCAGTATTCCTACAACAATAAAAAACCGGGACATTACAAAATGGATTTATTTGCTAACTTAAGCCTCGGCTTTGACACTGCATTTACCCTACAGAATCTTCTGTACTGCCTGATCGGCTGTGTCTTGGGAACTCTTATTGGCGTATTGCCTGGCCTTGGCCCTATCGCCACTATCGCAATGCTTCTACCAGCAACCTATGCGCTGCCTCCAATTGCTGCATTGATTATGTTGTCCGGCATTTACTATGGCTCACAGTACGGTGGATCTACAACTGCCATTTTGCTCAACATTCCGGGGGAGACGTCGTCGGTGGTAACCGCAATCGATGGCTACCAAATGGCTCGCAATGGTCGAGCGGGCGTGGCCTTGTTTACTGCCGGCATGGGCTCATTCTTTGCAGGTTGTGTAGCAACTTTAGTTTTAGCTGCTTTTGCTGCTCCACTTTCACAGCTCGCATTTAAGTTTGGTCCTGCTGAGTATTTCTCACTCATGGTCTTAGGTTTGATTGGTGCTGTTGTATTGGCTTCAGGTTCATTGATCAAAGCAATTGGCATGATCATCTTAGGTCTCTTAATGGGCATCATTGGTACTGACGTAAACTCTGGCGTCTCACGCTATGCGTTTGATATTCCAGAACTCAGCGATGGTATTGGCTTTGTCGCGGTTGCGATGGGTGTCTTCGGTTTCGCAGAGATCATGGGCAATCTCGAGAAAACTGGTGAAGATGAGGGCTTCCTTAATAAGCTCACAACCATGATCCCAAATAAAACTGATATTAAGCGCATGATTCCTTCGATCTTGCGTGGCACAGCTATCGGTTCTATCTTAGGCATTCTGCCTGGTGGTGGTGCTGCCTTGGCAGCATTCGGCGCTTACTCTGTTGAGAAAAAATCTTCCAAGTACAGCCACGAGTTTGGGAAAGGTGCAATCGAAGGAGTTGCCGGCCCAGAGTCAGCGAACAATGCTGCCGCTCAAACCTCATTTATTCCATTGCTCACATTGGGCATTCCGCCAAACGCTGTGATGGCTTTGATGGTTGGTGCGATGACCATTCATAACATTCAACCAGGTCCACAAGTGATGACCAGTAACCCAGCCTTGTTCTGGGGTCTGATTGCTTCGATGTGGATTGGTAACGTGATGTTGATTCTCTTAAACTTGCCCCTCATCGGTATTTGGGTCAAGCTCTTAAAGATTCCATATCGCTTCCTCTACCCAGCAATTTTGGTGTTCTGCTGTATCGGCGTGTACACCGTGAACAATACTGTCTTTGATGTCTATGTCACTGCAGGCTTTGGCTTGATTGGTTACCTTTTCTTCAAACTCGGTTGCGAACCTCCCCCACTGCTTTTAGGTTTCGTGCTGGGACCAATGATGGAAGAGAACTTCCGTCGCGCCCTATTACTTTCCCGCGGTGATTTCACCACCTTCCTGACTCGCCCACTTTCACTGGGATTGCTGATTGCAGCCGCCCTCTTAGTGGTGATCGTGGCCTTGCCAGCAGTGAAGAAGACTCGTGAAGAGGCTTTCGTAGAAGAGTAATTTCTACCGTCTTACGCAGAACGAGCCCGCACTAGTTTGCGGGCTTTTTCTTTATAGGCCAGGGCTTTTCTCTACAATGTGGCTATGTCCCAAGATAGCAAACCCTCAAAAGCGAGTACTGGCGCCCTAGCTGAGCCCTCCAACTTCTTACGTCAGATCATTGATCATGACTTAGCAAGCGGTGCTTTTGCTAATCGCACCAACTTGGCTGGCGAGGCAATTCCATCAATCATTACCCGTTTTCCGCCTGAGCCTAATGGCTATTTACATATTGGCCATGCAAAAAGTATTTGCCTGAACTTTGGGCTTGCTGCTGACTATAACAATCAGCCTGGTGGTGCGCGTTGCAATATGCGCCTTGATGATACCAACCCAGTCAAAGAAGATGTTGAGTATGCCGACAGCATTTTGGATGCAGTCAAATGGCTTGGATTTGATTGGGGCACCCATCTTTATCACGCCAGCGATTACTTTGATCGTCTCTATGAGTTTGCACAAATTCTGATTCAGAATGGCAAAGCTTATGTTGATAGCCAAAGTGCTGATGACATTCATACTAATCGCGGTAACTTTAGTCAGGCTGGGAAAAATAGCCCTTACCGCGACCGTAGCCCAGAAGAAAATCTGGCCCTCTTTCGAGAAATGTGTGATGGCAAATACAAAGATGGTGAACATGTTCTGCGGCTGAAAATTGATATGGCTCACCCCAATATCGTGATGCGCGATCCAGTGGTCTACCGTATTAGGCATACGGATCACCATCGCACCGGGAGTAAATGGTGCATCTATCCCTTATATGACTTCACGCACTGTATCTCAGATGCGCTAGAAAACGTTTCTCATTCGATTTGTACTCTCGAGTTTGAAAACAACCGCCCGCTCTATGACTGGATAGTGAACTCTCTGAAAGAGTTGGGGGTTTTTAAAGATCCCGTTCCCCATCAATATGAATTTGCCCGCCTCAACCTCACCTACACCATCACTAGTAAGCGCAAGTTATTACAACTAGTTGAAGAAAAA
>CAIVXR010000025.1 GCA_903909925.1 uncultured beta proteobacterium
AGGTCTTCAGCAACACCACCGGTTTTATCCAGGGCTTGGTAAATCGGAACTGTACCAATCGGTACTGGAGAGTTGCGAATAATCCACTCACGGGTTTCATGAATATGTTTGCCAGTAGAAAGATCCATGATGGTATCTGCACCCCAACGAATCGACCACACCATCTTTTCAACTTCTTCATTAATAGATGAAGTGACGGCAGAGTTACCGAGGTTGCCGTTAATCTTGACGCGGAAGTTACGGCCAATAATCATCGGCTCTAATTCAGGGTGATTGATGTTGGCAGGAATAATTGCACGACCAGCAGCAATTTCAGAGCGCACAAATTCACCGGTAACAAGATCGGGCAGATTTGCGCCATAGGACTTGCCAGGATGTTGCTTTAAAAGTTGCTTGTACGCAGGGTCTTTGCGCAGTTGCTCTAAGCCCATAGACTCGCGCAGGGCAACGTATTCCATTTCTGGAGTGACGATTCCTTTGCGTGCGTAATACATCTGGCTCACATTACTGCCAGCCTTAGCAACCCGCGGTGCGCTGATATGGGAAAAGCGCAAGCTCTGAGTCGCTTCATCTTGGGAGCGGGCTACACCATATTCAGAACTTGGGCCTGATAATTGAATCGTATCGTTGCGCTCAGCAATCCACGCATCACGCAATCTTGGCAAACCTTTTTCTAAATTAATCACAATCTCGGGATCGCTGTAAGGACCTGAGGTGTCGTAGACCGGCACTGGTGGATTGGGCATCATCTCTTCACCAACTCGCGTTGGTAATTGCTCGATCATCCGAATCGGTGCCTTCACATCTGGACGTGAACCTTGTAAATAGGTTTTAGTTGATGCAGGGTAGGCGAACTTCTGACCAAAGTCGCGCTCTAAGCTTTTTAAGCTTGGAATTTCATGTTTGATTTTTTCTTTATTTGTACTCACGTCCATCTCCTTACGATTGTAGATGGACGAAACCGGGTGTCGGTCTGATGTAACTTCCCACGCCAGCATTATCTGGATCGGGTTCTAGGGTTTTTCTCAGCGCCCCTAGCTTAATCTCTAGGGGGCACCCCTGTTTCATCCTTAAGGAAGATTTAACCACGAAATAGGGTTTGGGTTCAGGACTCTATGGAAGGGCCCTAAAAACACCTAAAAAAGCCTATTTATTGCGACGCAGGATGTAGTCCGCCGTAACAAAGGCAGCATCGCTGGTAAATTCGTCCGCCAAGATGCGGGCAGCTGCCTCAGCTAGGGAAATCTCAATAAAGCCACTGACTTCACCATCATGGTTGGTAGGCACGAAGTGAGCGGGCAGTTCTAAGTCATAAACATAGAGCTGTTCATCATGAAAGCCTTTTGCACCAATCGGGCGACGCATATGGATACGACCAATAGGCTTAACCTGGTCAGCAATTTGTGCTGGCACTCCAGCTTCTTCCCAAAGCTCGCGTTTCGCACAAACCCAAGGAGTCTCATCAGCAGAAATACCGCCGGCTGCCATATTGTCTAACTTACCTGGATCAGTAGACTTTGTCTGGCTGCGTCTGCCCAGCCAAAGTAAACCTGATTTGGTATAGCCATTGATATGGGTTGCCATGCTCCGAAAACCAAAGGTACGAAATGCAGCACGCTCTAAGCGAAAGTATTGATGACCATTTTGATCTAGCCAAGCAAAATCTTCATTACGCCAACCCGGAACATAACCACCTGCGCGCATTTTGTCAGCCAATTGAGAAAGGCTAGCTGATAACTCTTGTGGACGAGTAAATTGAAGGCTTAAGTGATCATGGTTGATAGCGATGAGCGGAATGGATTCTGTTTGAAGGACATCTTGCAGATAAGGGATAAATTCTGGGTTTAGGTGACCGATGACTTGCTCGCCCCCGTATCCTCCAGAAAGATGAATCGGCATATAGTCAGTTGGAGCAGAACGTGCCGTATTTTGAAGCATTTCTTCTAGGGCTGCGAGCGTGCTGGTAGATAGACTGGTCATTTTGGCAGTTTAAGGGAACTTGCTAGTTTTGGGGTTTTTGAGGGAGTTTGATGACTCTCATAACATAAAACTTCCTGGTGCGCATAAACATATTTTCATATGCTAACGCAGCAAATAGACATCAATCGCTGCCGATAATTTAGGCAAGCTAGATCACTCTATACAAATCTGTGACTTAGGAAAACTTTTGCTAATTTATCCACATTACCTGTGGATAAGTTTTGATTATTTTGTGGTCCCGCCGACAGGAATCGAACCTGTATCCCACGCTTAGGAGGCATGTGCACTATCCATTGTGCTACGGCGAGCGACAATCCAATATCAATTTGTGTTAAGGAAATACCCTATTCTAAAACCCATCACCAGCCACACAAAGCCCAAACTTGAGTAGTAATTGCAACCATCATGTCAGGGGCAAAGTAGGCAGAAAAAACGAGTAGCAAAACGAACAGAGCAAAGCTGCAAAATACCCATTGCCATAAAGAAAGCTTTTTGATCATGCGTTAACTGTTCGGCTAATGGCGCGCTCTTTAACTGGCAAGTTCACTAAGAAGGCAAAGACGCCTAGTGCAATCGCAATTTCCCAAACGATTAAATAAGATCCGGTGCGATCGAATAAGTAACCGCCTAAAAATGCACCACAGAAGCTACCTAGCTGATGAGAAAAGAATACTAGACCAGAGAGCATGCTCAGGTATTTGACACCAAAGATTTGCGCAACGATGGCGTTTGTCAGTGGCACGGTAGAGAGCCATAGGATGCCCATCATGGCCGCAAAAATATAAGTAGTTGTTGGGCTCAAGGGTAGGAGTAAGAAGCCGATAATCGCGACCGAGCGCGTTAAGTAAATGCCCGAGAGTAAATAGCGCTTTGGAAACCGTTGTCCTAAGATGCCAGCGCCAAAGGTGCCAAATACATTGAATAAGCCAATGAGGGCTAGAGCGGTAGTGGCTACTGCCGGAGATGCAACCGACGGATAAGTCGATGAAAGATCTTTCAGATAGGGTGCAAGGTGGACTGCAATAAAGACAACCTGAAAACCGCAGACAAAATAACCTAAGGTTAGTAAACGAAAACTTGGATTGCCCATAGCCTCTTTTACAGCCTGCTTAATTGTTTGATCGCCCAGATTATTGTTGTGAACAAAATTTTTCTCACGCAGCATGTAAGCAGTTGGAATCATGAGACTAGCCATCAGCGCTAGCAATAAGAGAGCGTCTTGAGCTCCAAATGCACTAAGTAAGCCTTGCTCAGCAGGAATCATGAGGAACTGACCAAAAGAGCCTGCCGCTGCTGCGATACCCATTGCCCAAACCCGTTTATCCTCCGGAACATTGCGACCTAAGATGCCGTAGACCACACTATAGGTGGTTGCCGTTTGCGCCAGACCGATCATCAAGCCACCGGCAACCGTGAAATTGACGATATCGGTAGAAACCGCCATGCCGGCCAAACCTAAGGCATATAAAAGGCCGCCAGCTACCATGATCTTGAACGCTCCGTAGCGATCAGCAAGTGCACCAGTGATGGGCTGAAAAACGCCCCAAGTAAGATTTTGTAAGGCAATGGTTAAAGCAAATGTTTCACGACCCCATTCATTGGTAGTGGTGATGGGAAGATTAAATAAGCCAAAGCCATGACGAATACCCATGGACATGGTGACCATAAAGCCCCCAAAAATGAGGACTTGTTTAATAGTCAGTGATGATTTAATCGTGGTCATAGCTTAAATGATGCCTTTGTCGCGTAACTCATGAATCGCCTGGTCATTGAGATTGAGACGTTCATGCAAGATTTCGTCAGTATGTTGACCCAGTGTTGGAGGTGCCATGCGTACTTCCGTTGGTGTTTTAGAAAGCTTCATGGGGCTGGCAACTAATTTCATATTACCAACGGTAGGGTGCGGAACATTGATCTGAAGATTTCTGGCGATGACTTGCGGATTTTCATAAACCTCTTGCATATTATTAATCGGCCCACAAGGAACCTTTGCTTTTTCCAATGAAGCAATCCAATCTGCTTTGGTTTTCTTGCGAGTCATTGCTTCAAGTAAGGGAACTAGCTGTTTGCGATGTTGGACTCTTAAAGGGTTGCTTACATAAAGTGGGTTATCCGCTAAATGCACTTCACCACCAACTGTGACAAAGTGTCTGAACTGACCATCATTACCCGCAGCCACAATCATCCATCCATCAGAAGTCGGAAAGGTTTGATAGGGAACAATCGTCGCCGAAGCATTACCCCAGCGCTTAGGTAACTCATCAGACATTAGATAGGCACTCCCAACATTGGCCATCACAGCAACTTGAGTATCGAGTAGCGCCATGTCAATGTGCTGGCCTTCGCCGGTATGATCGCGATGAATGATGGCCGCCAATATTGCTGAAGAGGCATACATACCCGTGAAGATATCAGCAAAAGCCACACCGGCTTTCTGGGGACTTGCGCCTTCAAAGTCATCAGCTTCCCCAGTAACGCTCATGAAGCCACCCATACCTTGCACAATGAAGTCATATCCAGGACGTTGGGCAAAAGGACCTGTTTGACCAAAACCCGTGATAGAGCAATAAACCAGATCGGGCTTATTCTTTTTTAAACTCTCATAATCTAAACCGTACTTCACCAAGCTACCGACCTTATAGTTTTCAATCACAACATCGGATTGCTCTGCAAGCTTGCGGATGATCTCTTGCCCTTGTGGCTTGGCAATATCGATCGTGATAGAGCGTTTATTTCGGTTGATACAAATGAAATAGGCAGATTCTTCAGTTTCTTTACCACTGGCATCTTTGGCAAAAGGAGGACCCCAATGGCGGGTATCGTCTCCAGCGCCAGGGCGCTCGACCTTGATAACGTCAGCACCGAGGTCGGCGAGGTTTTGGGCACACCAAGGGCCAGCCAGCACCCGGCTAAGGTCTAAAACTCGAATATGACTTAAAGCTCCCATGCCCTGATTTTGGCATGGATGGCAGGGGAATTCTTGAAAAGTTCCGCTTTGCGCTCAGACATAGCTACAATTTGCGCGCATGGCTACCCGTAAAACTTCCGAATACAGCGAATCGTCGATTCAGGTCCTAAAAGGCCTAGAACCAGTCCGTCAGCGCCCGGGTATGTACACCCGAACTGATAATCCCTTACATATTATTCAAGAGGTCTTAGATAACGCCTCTGACGAAGCCTTAGGTGGGTTTGGCAAGCAGATTATTGTGACGATGCACACTGATGGCAGCGTGAGTGTTGAAGATGATGGTCGGGGCATTCCTGTGGGAATGCATCCGACAGAAAAACTCCCTGTAGTTGAAATCGTTTTTACCCAATTACACGCTGGTGGCAAATTTGAAAAAGGCTCTGGTGGTGCATACGCATTCTCAGGTGGTTTGCATGGTGTTGGTGTTTCTGTCACCAATGCACTCTCCAAAAGATTAGAAGTCACGGTTTGGCGTGAAGGGCAAGTATCCACTTTAACTTTTGCTGATGGCAGAGTCATCGAGAAGCTCAAAACAAAACCATCAACTAAGCAAGATAAAACTCACGGCACAAGGGTGCGAGCCTGGCCTGATGGAAAGTATTTCGATAGCTCAAGCATTCCCATGGCTGACTTGATTCGCCTCTTGCGCTCAAAGGCAGTGCTATTGCCTGGCGTAAAAGTCACCCTCATTCAAGAAAAATCTGGTGATAGCCAAACTTGGCAATATGCTCAAGGTCTTCGTGGTTACTTAAATGAAGCGATTGCGCAAGCTGGCCATGGACCAGAAGTCATTCCACCATTTGAAGCAGAGCAATACGCTACTGGCACCGGCGAAGATGATTCTTTTGCTGAAGGTGAGGGCGCTGCTTGGGTTGTTTGCTGGACCGAAGATGGTGCGCCGGTGCGCGAGAGTTATGTGAACCTCATTCCAACGCCTGCTGGCGGCACGCATGAGAGCGGTTTGCGTGAAGGCCTCTTTAATGCCGTCAAAGGCTTTATTGAAATGCATGCCTTGCAACCCAAAGGGGTCAAGTTGATGCCTGAAGACGTGTTTGCCCGCGCCTCATTTATTTTGTCAGCCAAAGTATTGGATCCACAGTTTCAAGGCCAAATCAAGGAACGTTTAAATTCTCGTGATGCAGTCAGACTGGTATCGGGTTATGCCAAGTCAGCTTTAGAACTTTGGCTAAATCAGCATGTAGACTACGGCCGCAAATTAGCTGACTTGGTGATTAAGCAAGCTCAAGCTAGAACCCGGGCAGGTCAAAAGGTTGAAAAGAAAAAATCTTCTGGCGTTGCTGTTTTGCCAGGTAAGCTGACTGACTGTGAGAGTCAAGATATCTCTATGAATGAGATCTTCCTGGTTGAGGGTGATTCCGCTGGTGGCTCAGCCAAAATGGGTCGCAATAAAGAGTATCAAGCCATCTTGCCTCTACGCGGCAAGGTTCTTAACACTTGGGAAGC
>CAIVXR010000026.1 GCA_903909925.1 uncultured beta proteobacterium
ACCCAAGTAACTACCGGACTGTACCTCAATGATTTCCAAGGGCTCTAATCCCGGATTTGCCAAACGATGGGTTTGCCCTTGAGGTATGTAAGTACTTTGATTTTCTGTGAGGGTGATTACTTGATCACCATTGGTAATTTCTGCAATACCTTTGACCACAATCCAATGCTCTGCACGGTGGTGATGCATTTGTAATGAAAGACTAGCTCCAGGTTTTACCTGAATGCGTTTTACTTTAAAGCGCTCACCTTCATCAATACTGTCATACCATCCCCATGGTCTTGCTACTTTGCGATGGAGATTCTTTTCTTCCCTGCCTTGAGCCTCTAACTGCGTCACAATGTTTTTAACATCTTGACTGTTTTTTCGGTCAGCGATTAAAACAGCATCAGCAGTTTCCACAATCACTAGATTTTCTACTCCAACAGCACTGACCAATCTACTGCTTGCATGCACTAATGAGTTTTTCGAATTCGTGATTAAAGTATCACCGCTAGTCACATTGCCATCTTGATCTTGTTGACCTACTTGCCAGACTGCATCCCATGCACCTAGATCATTCCAGCCAGCGTCAAGCTCAACCATTTTGATTGGAAAGCGTGACCCTGGACATTTCTCAATCACAGCATAGTCAATCGATTCGCTAGGGATGGATTTGAACTCCTCCCTCCCAGGCCGAATAAAGGCAAAGTCACCTGAGTTATCTTCTGTTTTTGCCTGCCAAGCTTTATGGGAAGCATCCTCAATATCAGATCTAAATTCCTTTAAGGCAGCTAACCAAGTACTCGTCTTCAATACAAACATGCCGCTATTCCAAAGATAGGAGCCTTCGGCTATATAGGTCTGTGCAGTCTTGCTATCGGGCTTCTCCACAAATCGTTTGACCTCATAAGCATTTCTTTGATCTTTATTCCCAGTACGCTGAATATATCCATAACCAGTTTCTGGTGCGGTTGGCGTAATACCTAAAATCGCAATTGTCTTTTCTGCGCTTTCAACCACCTTAATACAATCTTGCAATGCTTTAGTAAATGCTTCGTTATTTTGAATGGTTTGATCTGCTGGAGTAATAACTAGTATAGGATCAGATTGATTACTGTCCTCTTTATCTAATTGCGCAGCACAGTAAGCTGCAAGTGTTAAAGCTGGTGCAGTATTGCGGCCTGCTGGCTCTAATAATAAGACTGCGTTCATTTCCTTGAGTTCACGTAATTGATCAAGCACTAAAAAGCGGTGATCCTCATTCGTGATAACAAGCGTCTTTCCAATCTCGATTTCGCTTGAGGCGACTGTATTTATTCTTTGAACTGCTTGCTGAAATAAACTCTGCGATGAACCATCTCCAGACAGCACTAAAAATTGTTTTGGGAAACCAGAGCGTGACAAAGGCCAAAGTCGAGTGCCGGACCCACCACATAGGATGACTGGAATCACTAAAGCCATTTGAGCTTTTAAAACCTTATTATTTGAATGTATCCCATTTTATAGGCAAGCAGCCCTTCTCCCCAATAGACACAACTTACCTAAAAAACATATTCAATATTAGGCCTAAACGTCTAATAGAATACAAGTGCTAACGTTTAAAACTATAAATAAGGAGTCAACATGACATCAGGCAATATTCCGAAGATTAACCTCCGCAACTCATTAACCGAATGCGGCCAGTCTATTCGCAAGGAAAATGCAGGCAAATACCAAAACTATGGGATTAAAGACTGCAAAGCCTCTATTGCCGCTGGTAGAATCAAATAAACCTTCGATTTTTTGCAAGCAAGGGGGCTTTTGCCCCTTTTTATTTAGTTGGTCTATTGGGATAGTGCTTACCAGTAAGGTTGCTATAAGCAGCTCCAGCCAAGACCAATAGCACTGAATCAACCATGACTGGAAAAATGGCATAACGGTAATGAGCAATATTACCCAATACCGCAATGAGGGCTACTGCAGCCGCAGGGGGATGAAGACAGCGCAGGATAAACATTCCCATAATGGATAAAGCAGCAGCAGCCGGCAGCGCAAACAATGGCTCACTAATCAGATGAAAACAGCTAATTCCAATAAGGGCTGACAGGGTATTTCCAGCAATCACTGCCCAAGGTTGCGCCATAGGACTCTGCGGAAGCGCAAATACCAATAACGCACTTGCTCCCAAGGAGGCCATGAGCCACTCATCAATGCCACTAAGCTCACCAAGATACTGAGCTGAGGTGATCACCAATAGAAGGCCAATAAAAGCGCCAAATACTGAACGCAACCTTTCCCTCCAAGTGACTAAGGGCTGGTCTCCACCAAAGTAAAAGCCATAGTCTTTACTCATTTTTAGGAGAAAGTTATTAAGTGATTGCTTCATGGAAGATGCATCGTTTTGTCTTGGTCAATCTGGATCAAAAATGAATGTAGATAATATAAAAGCCACCCTGAGGTGGCTTTTAATACCCTGCAATAGGGGCATACTAAAGACAATGAGCTAATTAAGCCTTTTTGGCCCAAGCACTGCAATGGGCTTTAGAGGACACTTGCTTACCAGCAAAGAGTGCGCAACCACCAGCAGCAGAGTCTGGTTTGCCTTGGTAGAGGGCGCAATTAGCGCAATTCTTACCAGCAACGTCAGAAACTGCAACATACTTCAAAGCTTTAGCTTGTGGATCAGATTCAGCAACCATTGCTTGAGCTTGAACTTTACCGTTCAATGCCAAGGTGCAAGCACCAGCAGCGGACAAAATCATAAATTGGCGACGACTATTTTTCATGGATTCTCCAAAAAATTAACTATTAAATGATGCGCAAAAGATCTGAGAACCTGATGCACTCCTTAAAATCTAGAAGTGATCATAGTGGAGAAGGTTTTACCTTGTTGCATGAGGCGTAACTCTATGATTTATATGGCTTAATAGTTGAGAATTGTTCTCAAGAAAAACTGTACCGCAGCAAAGCTTACAAATGATTATTGCCAGCCTTTCAATTTCATGCAAGAGATGCGGAGCTTAAGATAAACACCATCGGGAGTCTCTGGATAAGATTGCGCACAATCTTTTAAATCCGTTTTGTATGTGGCTGCATTATTTTTAGCAGCATCAGGATGCATCGTTGGAAAGCCGCCGCAAGCAACAAGGCTAAAGGAAAAAGTGATAGCGAGGTATTTACTAATCCTCATGAACACCACACTAGCGCTTTTCTAACAATGATAAAAACTCACGACGCAAATTAGGATCTTTTAAGAATGCCCCACGCATCACGCTATTCACCATCTTAGAATCACGATCTTTTACACCGCGCCATTGCATACAAAAGTGATCTGCATCCATCACAATAGCTACACCAGTCGGCTTCATTTTCTTCTCAAACATATCAGCCAACTCGACTACCGCCTCTTCCTGAATCTGCGGCCGGCACATCACCCATTCAGTGAGCCTAGAGTATTTAGACAAACCAATGAGTGCAGACTCTTTGCTTGGCAACACCCCAATCCAAATGCGGCCCATGATGGGACATAGGTGATGAGAGCATGCGCTGCGCACGGTAATAGGCCCAATAATCATGAGCTCATTTAGATGGCTCACATTGGGAAACTTAGTCATGGACGGCTGCTCTACATAGCGGCCATTAAAGACTTCTTGCACATACATCTTAGCCACACGCCGGCAAGTATCTTGTGTGTTGTGATCACTTTTGGTATCAATTACCAAGCTCTCCAGCACCCCTTGCATCTTCTGCGCAACTTCATCAACCAAACCTTCTAATTCACCGGGTTTGATAAATTGGGCAATATTATCGTTTGCATGAAAGCGCACCTTTTGCGCCTCAATGCGACGACGAATGATGACCGATAGTGGCGTGCCTGCATCCTCTTTTTTGGAGTCTACTTTTTTGGCAGCTGCTCTTTTTACTGGGGTTTTAGTGCTAGGCACTTTTTTAGTTGGCATCGTGAGTAGTGGGTCTTCGTGTTGTGTGAGTGGTGTGAATACTGCTGAAATTTAAATCTGGCAAAAGATCGCGATGACACAAATCAGACCAGCTAGCCAAACAATTGTTCGGGTCGTTGGCCAATTAACAAGATAGCAAATCAAAAAGGCAATGCGCGATAGTACAAATCCGATTGCTAATAGGTCTATGGTGGCTTGGGGCGCATTGTTCATGCTAGCGATAATCACTGCCGCAAAAAAGAGGGGGAGTGACTCAAAAAGATTCGCTTGTGCCGCATTAGCCCTGGCTCTAAATCCGGTTTGCTGGGCAAGCCACTGCCTTGGCATGCTGTTATCAAAGTTCTCAAAGCCTTTTTTAGCAATGCCTGCTGCAACATAAGGAAGCAAACCCATCAAAAGAACACACGCGTAAGCAATGGTCATAATATTTAATTTACTTTCTGTGAATCTTTTTTGGCACCAATACGACTCTCAGTACCATTGATTAAATTGCGAATATTGCCGCGGTGACGCCAAATCAGCAGTAAGCAAACGACTGTGAGTGCAATTCCCATCGGTTGTAAGCCAAACAAGAAGACAAAATAGATGGGGCCAAACACTGCTGCTGCTAAAGCAGCCAAAGAGGAGTAACGCAAAAATACGGCCACGATGATCCAAGTACTCAGTGTGGCTAATCCCAAGATAGCATTGACGCCAAATAATATGCCGCAGGCAGTCGCTACACCTTTGCCCCCTTTAAACCCATGAAAGATCGGAAAGAGGTGTCCCAAAAATACTGCGAGTACCACGCCACACAAAACCCAAGAGCTCAGTGTTGAGGTTAACGACTCATCACCCAAAAGGACTCGAGCGAGCATCACCGCAAAGTAACCTTTGAGCGCATCACCTAAAAAGGTGAGTGCTGCAGCTAATTTATTTCCGGTACGAAGAACATTCGTTGCGCCAGGATTACCAGAACCATAGGTATGAGGATCAGGTAAACGCATGCATTTGCTCACTACTACTGCAAAAGAGATTGAGCCAATCAAATAGGCCAGTGGAATGAGCAAGACGTTTGGATGAAAAGTCATATCGCTATCTTAATCATTTATGAGATTACTGATTTAGGAGCCGCGGGGGTGATGTTGCTGGTGAATCGATTTGAGGCGTTCCCTAGCCACGTGGGTGTAAATCTGGGTAGTAGAGATATCTGCGTGCCCCAATAGCAGTTGTACCACCCGTAAATCTGCTCCATGATTGAGTAAATGGGTTGCAAAAGCATGACGCAGTGTATGGGGGGATAAGGCAACTGGGATATTGGCTAAGGTGGCGTAACGCTTAATTAAAGCCCAAAAGGCCTGACGCGTTAATCCAGTACCCGTATGGCGCCCTACAAATACCGCATCGGTAGTTTTTCCTTCAAGCAGCGGTGTTCTGGCATCAGATAAATATCTTCTGAGCCACTGCCCTGCCTCACCACCAAATGGTACGAGGCGCTCTTTACCGCCTTTGCCATTCACTACGCGCACTACGCCCTCATTTAATCCCAGTGCAACTGTCTTGAGAGAGACGATTTCTGAAACGCGCAGCCCACTGGCATACATGAGTTCTAACATCGTACGATCACGCAAGCCCAGAGGAGTTTCGATATCAGGTGCATTGAGTAATGCAGT
>CAIVXR010000027.1 GCA_903909925.1 uncultured beta proteobacterium
CAAGTCCTAAAGTAAATACTGGGGGATGCTCCAAGATCCAAATCTCATCGGGCGTTGCACTATTGCGCTCTTTAGTAAATCGTTGCATTGCCTCATAGGTAGATGCGTAATCTACTAAGCCCAGATGCTTTACTAGAGCAGCCATAAAAATAAGCTAAAGAACGATGCTGACGAGCGGATGTGTAGACAAAGTTCTGTACAACTCGTCTAGCTGCTCACGACTAGTGGCTGTAATGGGCAAAGTAATACCTAAGTAGTTACCATCTTTAGAGGGTCGTTGCTCTACTTTAGTCTCATCAAAGGTGGGATCAAGTTGTTTAGCAATGTGAATGATGGCTGGTAGATATTCTGGATTGGCTTTGCCCATCACCTTAATCGGAAACTGAGAAGGATATTCAATCAGTGATTTTTCTTCGGTCATAGTTTTATTTAATCTCTCTTATTTTTTGCGATGGTCTGGCATACCCAGCCAGGCGCCCGTAATGATGTTGCGTATGCAATGCAATCTGCGGTGAAAGAAATGATCTGCACCAGGAACTACTTGTACCGTAAGCTCTTGTGGACGAGCCCAATCAAACACATTAATCAAAGGAATAGTTTCATCTAGCTCACCATGGATCAAGATAGTATCTGCAGGCACAGGAGCTAATGTCCATTTACCGGCAGCGCTTCCCACCATCACCAAACGTTCAGCGGGACGGCCCAAATCAGTAAGCCTTTGTACCAAGTGGCTAGCAACAAAACTACCAAATGAAAATCCAGAAATCACCAATGGCAAAGTATTTGAGCTTGCTGCCCAGGCTTGATTGGCAGTAGCTTCTAATTGTGACCAGCTCGATGGGGTGCGCATCCAATCGGTGACGTGTAATAGATCCTCTAGTTCACCAACACCATCATCATGCACTCCAGCTGTACCACCTATACCTCGGAAATTAGGACGCGCACTGACATAACCTAATTGATTAAAAGCGCGCGCCATGGTCTGCGCCACTTTGTTATCCATCGTGCCGCCCATTAATGGATGGGGATGAGCAACTAGTGCTAGACCACGCACCACAAAGGAGGGGTCATTTTTTAATTCATCCGGTATGTCGATGGACATTTCTATCACACCAACAATACCTTCAATATGAATTACTTTTGTACGACTATTCATGGAAAATTTTCAACATCACTATGACAGCTCTAAGCGTTTGACTGGTTGCCCAGCAATCAAATGGGATTGAATAATTTCTTCAACATCTTCCTGATCTACCAAGGTATACCAAACACCCTCTGGATAAACGACCATGACTGGGCCATCAGCACAGCGATCCAAGCATCCCGCTTTGTTGACACGGATCTTGCCAGGTCCGGCAAGCCCAAGCTCTTTGACTCTATTTTTTGCATATTCAAACAATGCAAATGCATTATGACGATCACAGCAATCCTCGCCATTACTACGTTGATTTAAACAAAAAAACAGGTGATGTGAAAAGCTCATAGAAAAATTATATTCGTCAATGTTTCGGTTTCGGTTCTATCACGTTATAAATCATCCAAACTAAGGCAATAGGCAACCATACCACTGATACCCATTGCATTAACTCATTAAAGTGTAATAAGCGTCCCTGATGCCAATGTCGCAGGTTCATGATGAAATAGGGATTATCGGGCAGTACATTAATAGCGATAGTGGCAGTAATTAAACAAAAGAATGCCAAGTAGAGTCTTCTTTTTTGATTGAGGCGTAAGGCCCAGCTCAATAGTGCGCTTGCTATTAACATTCCCCACAGAGCACCGGCCGTTAACCATATCAAGCTAAATTCTCCACCAAACTGAAGAGCGGTAAAAAAAGTTTTCATCACCACGGTTAAGCAAAGCAATCCATTGAGAATTCGCCACTGTGGAGCTTTGGCGCGTAAACCAGAGGAAAGTAATAGAGCAACACCAAGCCAACAGAATGCTGTAATTAAAGTTTCTTGCACTACTTGATTAATGACTGAGGTTCCCCAGTCAATTGAACCAAAAATTGCATGCCCCCACACACCGGTGCCCAACCATGAACTTTGAGGATAAATTTGCGACCAAGGAAATAATAAGAAAAGAGCGCATGCGGCCCAGTTCAAACCAAACCATTGGTCAAAACGACGACGAATTACACTGCCTGACAACCATTCTGGCCCCAAGGGAATGGCTAATAATCCACCCAATAATCCCCCAAACGTATTTGCCCACCAATCCATCTGGCTCGGGATGCGGGTTGGCAACCAAGACTGAAGGGTTTCCACGCTCAATGCCAGCAGAGCGCTAAGCGCTAAGGCAATGCTCAAAGCAATAAAGTTACGCCAACGAGGATAGGCAGCAAAAACCAGCAGAAACCCAAAAGGGATATATGCCAAGATATTAATAGAAACGTCGAATAAAGTGATAAATCGGGGCAGTGGTGCCTCTACCCAGGCCCAAGCGTCAATACCATTGCGGAAATCAAAATCAAAGGGATTTAAGCTCACATAGACAATCAAGAGCGCATAACTTAAGCTCATTACCCTAGCCAAAGGCATAGCCTGCAGAGGCCATACAAGCTTATAGGGGCGCTGGTCTTTTTCATCCATCCCACAATTCTAGGTCAGACCTTTCTACAATGGCGAAATGACTGCTAATTGCATCCTCGAGCGTGTTGCACAAACCAAATCGACAAATGATGATCTTTTGGAGCGCTGGCGTGCTGGCGAACTCATTGACCCAATAGCTCGCATTGCCCACAAACAAACTGCTGGTAAAGGTAGGGCTGGGCGCGCTTGGCTAGCTCTGCCAGAAAATTCAATTTGCTTCTCCTTAGCCTTTCCATTTAAGAGAAAGCCAGCCGAACTCTCCGGCCTTAGTCTTTTAGTTGGATTAGCAGTGATTTCTGGAATCGCACAAGCATGTGATTTAGATGAAGCCACACTTCACCAAGCTGGCTTGCGATTAAAGTGGCCGAATGACTTGCTAATAAATAACGCAAAGCTTGGTGGCATCTTAGTAGAGGGTGGCCAAGCAACACCTGAAGATCTGACTTGGATGATCATTGGTATAGGCATGAACTTACGCAATGCCAATGCCATTGAAAGTATTTTAGGTAGCCAAGCTGGCTTGAAGATTAGCGCCCTTGATCAAATTCTTCCAGCCCATTCAAAACTGCCAGATGTGGAATACCTTTGGTTAAAACTGATTGCTTCTCTGGAGCATCATCTACGTGAATTTGATGAGCACGGTTTTGAGATGCATCAGGAGCAATGGAAGAAATGGGATAACTATCTAGGCCAGGAAGTATGTATATCTGGCGCAGGCAAAGAGCCTATCTATGGCATTGCTCAGGGAATAAATCCGACGGGGGCATTACTATTGCAACAAGATAATCAAATGATTGCCATACACGCAGGCGATGTTTCTCTGAGAGTCCAACCATGAGTCTTTACTTACTGTTTGATGTTGGCAATACACGTCTCAAATGGGCTGCTGTTGAATCAACACAGCAGCCATCAGATCGACAAAAAAAATTGTGGGCTTACTCTGGATCCATCAGTAGTAAATCTTTAGCTGCGCCTGAACATAGAGCAGAGCTAGCCGATTACATTGCTAAAACTTTGCCTAAGCCCGATGCAATTGGGTTTACTTGTGTTGCCGGTAAAGATGCAATTGAAAACCTCAAATCATTATTTCCGCAATGGCATGACCTTGCCTGGCAGCAACTGTTGGGAGATAGCCAATGCAACGGAGTGCGCACTCTTTACCAAGATCCAAGCAAACTTGGTGCAGACCGCTGGGCCTCTGTTATTGGGGCACGCGCCCTATCTAATGCCAACACACTCATCATTAATGCTGGCACCGCCACTACCATTGACTTACTGGGTACTAATGGCGTTCACTACGGCGGCTGGATATTGCCTGGACTGGAGTTAATGCAAAAAAGCTTAGAAGGCAATACTGCTCAATTACCACTGGCAGTTCGTGATGAGCATAGTAATGGTTTTGGCTTATCCACAAATAATGCAATCATTAGCGGTTGTGATGCTGCACAAGTCGGCGCAATTCAATATGCAATTCAACTTGCAAAAGAAATGAATCATCCTATTGAAAGAATTTGGATCGATGGTGGTAATGCCAAGATTTTGGCAGCTGAATTGACTAAATCTAAATCGCAATCCACTCTAGCAGTAGAAGTGATTGATGGCTTAGTACTGCGGGGCGTTTGGACTTGGCTGCTGCAGAATCTTTAAGAGCGGATCTTGCCTAATAGGCTAGTGGTAGAGCGCTCATATAAAAAGGGGATAGCGATCGCTTTTCCACCCCAAGTCTTCACCAAGCGTGTTTCTACAAGAGTATCAATTTCGTAATCGCCGCCTTTAACATAAATATCTGGACGGATTTTCTCAATCAAGTCTACTGGTGTTTGCTCAGCAAAGAGTACGGCCATATCAACGCTTTCCAGAGCCGCTAATAAAGCCTGACGATCTGCCTCAGAGTTAATTGGTCTGTCATCACCCTTACCTAGCATCTTGACGGAAGTATCAGAATTAACGCCCACTACTAGGCTAGCTCCCAAAGCACGTGCCTGGGCTAAATAGCTCGCATGTCCACGATGGAGAATGTCAAACACTCCATTGGTAAACACTAGAGGCCTGGGAAGTTTTGCAATACGAGCAGTCAGCTGATCTAAAGGACAAACCTTAGACTCAAAAGAAGGTGGGGGCAAAGAAGTCATGACTCAATATTAATGGCTTTAGCTATATTCGAGCGATATTATCCGGAATGTCTTAGACTTGAGGGCTAATAATCTACTAAAAAAGTTGCAATATGCGCCACGAGACAATTCGCCTAGTTTTTACCCTATTTGCCCTTTTATCTGGCACCCACCTTGCAAATGCTGCTCCTAGCTGCAGCCCTCTGCTATCTCAAACTTTTCCCCGCCTTCAAGATGAAGCGCCTCAAAATCTTTGCCAATACCAGGGCAAGGTCATTTTAGTTGTCAATACTGCCAGCTTTTGTGGCTTTACAAGCCAATATGAAGGTCTAGAAAAGGTCTATGCAAAATATAAAGATCAAGGCCTCGTCGTATTAGGGTTTCCATCCAACGACTTTGGTCAACAAGAGCCAGGAAGTAACAAAGAGATTGCTGACTTTTGTAAAAATACTTACGACGTGAAATTTCCGATGTTTGCAAAAAGCTCTGTTTCAGGGAGTAATCCAAACCCTCTCTTCAAAATGTTGATTGCTAAAACTGGTACGACACCAAAATGGAACTTCTATAAATATTTAATTGATCGAAATGGGAATGTCGTTGATTCCTATGGGAGCGTGACTAAACCGACAAGCAGCAGTATCACGGCTGAGATTGAAAAACTCTTAGGAGAAAAATCTCCGTGATCAAAAAAAGAATTGCCATTGTTGGCGCCGGCATCTCTGGACTTGGATGCGCTTATGCTTTAAGACAACATCCTGAATTTGATATTACCCTGTATGAGGCTGGCGACCACATAGGCGGGCATAGTAATACAGTCGACTTTAAGTGCAATATTGATGGCAAAGAAGTCATTCACGGCGTTGATACGGGTTTTTTAGTTTTCAATCGTAAAACCTACCCACGCTTAGTGCGTCTATTTGAAGAAATTGGGGCACCGGTAGCACCTTCTGAAATGTCTTTTTCTGTATCAATTGATACATCGGATAAAAAACATGCTCATCAAAATATTGAATGGGCAGGCAATGATCTGAACTCCTTCTTTGGGCAAAGATCAAATCTTTTGTCTCCCTCATTCTGGAGAATGGCTTACGACATCTTGCGCTTTAATCGTCTAGCCTCCAAGTTAGCTCATCAACAGATTGAAGCAGGTCATCTTTATAAAGAACCTGATGAAACCATTGCCAAGTTTTTAGATCGCAATCGATTTAGCCAAAGCTTTAGAGAAAATTATTTTCTGCCGATGATTGGTGCTATCTGGTCATGCTCTGTTGGTCAGATGCTTGAGTTCCCAATCCAAACAATGGTTCGCTTTTGTCACAATCATGGTTTATTACAGATTCAGAACCGCCCACAATGGTTGACTATTCAAGGCGGCTCGCGAGAGTACGTTAAGCGAATTGTTGCTGCTCTAGAAGAATCCAAGGTGAAGATTGTGCGAGAAGGTATTGTACGAGTAAATACAAAGCAAGATAGTGGATCTCAAGTTGAAGTGGTCACCGGATCTGGGTCTATTTTTTTTGATGAGATTGTGATGGCTTGCCATAGCGACCAAACGCTTGATCTGGTTCATGGCATTGCTCAGCAGGCTAGAAATATTTTGGCAGCAATCCCCTACCAAAAAAATCGTGCCATCCTTCATACAGATATACATTTTCTCCCCGAAGCCAAACGTTGCTGGGCTGCCTGGAATTACACTGCTAAATCTGGCATGAAGATCTCATCAATCCAGCATGTGAGTGTCAACTACCTCATTAATCGCTTACAGCCGCTGCCTGCGGAGTTGAAAGATACTCAGGTTATTGTTAGCCTGAACCCTGCATCGGAACCAGATCCAAAGCTAGTGCATCAAGAAATTCATTACTCGCATCCAATGTTTGATATGAGCGCTATCAAAGCGCAAAAAGAATTGCCTCTTATTCAAGGTGTAGCTTCAATCTGGTATTGCGGTGCTTGGACTGGGTTTGGCTTTCATGAAGACGGTTTACGCTCTGGCGAGTTAGTTGCAGAGGCCTTAATAGAAGGTATTCATGTGCCACAAAATATCCAACCCAAGCAAGATGCACAATAAATGAATCAACCAAAGATTAACTTTGGTGTTGTAAAGCATCAGCGACTTAGACCAGCTAAGAATGCCTTTGGCTATGGTGTTTTCACATTGTCGATTCCGATGCGGGCTAGAAAGCACAAGCCTGACCTCCTTAGCCAGTATGGGCTTAATGACAATCGCTTGGGATTATTCTCATTCTTCGATAAAGATCATGGTTTAGGTCACGCCGATAGTCTGCAGTGGATTGAGAACATTCTGCAAGAAAACCAAATACAAAACATTGATGGCGAAATTTGGCTACAAACATTTCCTAGAGTCTTAGGTTATGTATTTAATCCAGTGAGTTTTTGGATATGTACGCGTGCAAACGGCCAAGTACAAGCAGTGTTAGCTGAAGTGAATAATACTTTTGGTGAGCGCCACTGCTACCTATTACACAAAAACTCTGGCGAAATATTACGCTCCGGAGAAACACTCAGTAGTCAAAAAGTATTCTATGTCTCACCGTTTTGTGAAGTACGTGGTGACTACCATTTTCGCTTCCTATTTCCCCAGGATAGTAAGAGTGGTAATAACTCTGTATCTCGGATTGAGTTGCACGAAGATGGGCAGCCGTTGATTAATACCAGCATTAGCGGCATTAGCCGCCCCTTAAGTCAATCTATGCTTTGGCTAGCGTTTTTGCGATACCCCCTGATGAGTCTTGGAGTAATCTTCCGAATTCATTGGCAGGCATTGAAATTATGGGCAAAAGGTGTACCCTTTCACTCTAAGCCTAATCCACCAGAATTTGAAGTTAGCAAATGAATCGTCCTGGACAATCCCTACTCTCACGCCTTAATTTTGCAAGGCCACAAAGCCGTGGCCAAGTCCGTAAATCTCGCTTAGGCACAGAGACACTACTCAGTCTCTTATCCCAACTGAGTAGTGGCCACCTCAAAATGACACTACCTGATGGGAATATCAGAGAATTTGGCAACAAAGCTGATAAATTACATGCCGAGATTGAAATCTTGGATTGGTCTGTATTTAAGCAAGTGCTATCTCATGGAGATATTGGCTTTGCTGAAAGTTATATTCGCGGCGAATGGAACACTCCAGACCTCAAAGCTATTTTGGAACTTGCCATTCGGAATCGCACAATTCTAGAAAAAGTCATTTATGGCAGCTGGTATGGCTCCATTCTTTACCGCATAAGACATTGGTTGCGCGATAACAGCAAAAATGGCAGCCGTAAAAATATTCATGCGCACTATGACCTAGGAAACGCTTTTTACACTCTGTGGCTAGACCCTACGATGAGTTACTCTAGCGCCTGGTTTGCAGAAGGAGAGAAACAATCTCTTGCTGATGCACAACGCGCCAAAATCAAACGTATTCTTCAATCGCTCGATACTAAGCCTGGTGATCATGTTTTGGAAATCGGCTGTGGTTGGGGCGGTGTTATGGAAGAAGCCCTGCATAGCAATATTGCAATTACTGGGCTCACTCTTTCCACGGAGCAAAAAGTCTTTGCTGAAGATAGGCTGCAAAAGATTCAATCACATATTGAGCAAGCAAAGCCTTTTGAGGTTCGACTACAAGACTACCGTGATTGCAAAGAACAATTTGAAGGTATCGCTTCAGTAGAAATGTTTGAAGCAGTTGGCGAAAAGCATTGGCCCGAGTATTTTCAAACGATTGCCAAATGCCTTAAGGCTGGTGGCAAAGCTTGTATTCAAACCATTGTGATCGCCGAAGAACTCTTTGAGCGTTATCGCCATAATACGGATTTTATTCAGCAGTATGTCTTCCCTGGGGGTATGCTACCTTCACGGACTAGCTTTAAGGAAAGTGCTGCTAAGGCTGGGCTGCAGATTGAAGGTGAATTTGCTTTTGGGGCTGACTACGCCAAAACACTTTGTCTCTGGCGAGACAATTTCAACCAAAAACTTCATGAAGTTCATAGCCTGGGATTTGATGAGGCATTTATCAGGCTCTGGAATTTCTATCTCATGTATTGCGCTGCTGGATTTGCAGAGCGTAATATTGATGTCGTGCAATTCACATTGAGCCATAAACCTCTCAAGACATCTTCCGCTGCTCTTAGCATATGAAACAAAAGGGAATTCCAAGTTTCTCAGGAAAACGTGTCTGGCTCATTGGTGCCTCGAGTGGTATTGGGCAAGCTTGCGCTGAAGCGCTGATCAAAGCCGGTGCTAAAGTAGCCCTCTCAAGCCGCAGGGTTGAGCGCTTAAATACACTATCAGCCCTTGGCAATCCAGGGCAAACAGTGGTGTTGCCACTTGATGTGACCGATGATGCTCAGTTTAATAATAGTTATCAGTCAATTCTGAGCGCATGGGGTGGTATAGATTTATTGCTCTTTGTATCTGGAGTTTATGTACCACTACGTGCCGACAACTTTGATATCGATACCGCAGAGAAAACGATCGATGCAAACTTGCTAGGCCCAATGAGAGCAGTTGCGTCAGTGCTACCTGAGATGCTCAAAGCCCAAACCGGTCACATCGCCATAGTGGGTAGTGTTGCAGGCTACAGCGGTCTTCCTAAGGCCTTGGCATATGGGCCAAGCAAGGCAGCAATCATTAATTTCTGCGAGACACTCTACTATGACCTACTCCCCCAAGGGATTAGTGTTCACATGATCTCTCCAGGTTTTGTCGCTACCGAAGCAACGGCTCAAAATGACTTTGAAATGCCTGCCTTAATTAGCGCCCCAGAAGCTGCAAATGAAATTTTGAGTGGCATTGAAAAAGGGGAGTTTGACATTCATTTCCCCAAAAGATTCTCGAGATTCTTAAAGTTTCTCAGAATCCTGCCTTATCCAATTTATTTTTGGATTGTGCGCCGCTTCGTCAAAATCTAATTGGCAAGATAGCAGGCAGTTACTACTTGTATTTGTCTTTACGAATTTTTTCTTCGAGATAGTCCATCACCGCTATTGCCTTAGCCTTAGTCCCAGCAATCGAAGGGGAAGTAACGTACTTTCCTTGCATCACAATGGTTGGTACGCCATCAATACGATAGGTCTCTACCAATTGTTTTGCTACGCGCACCTTAGACACTACAGCAAAAGAACGATAGGTAGCCAAGAAAGTATTGCGATCAATTCCTTGAGATGCCACCCAATCAGCGATCTCCGGCTCAGTTAATAAACGCTTGTTCTCTTTATGTATGGCATACATGACTTTTTCATTCAGAGCGTCACCTTTGCCCAAGGTCTCAAGCGCATAAAATAATTGGCTGTGAGGTATGAAGTCATCGCGGAATGCAACTGGTACTCTACGGAAATTAACATCCTTGGGCTGACGCTTTACCCAACTACTAAGCTCAGGCTCAAAGTCATAGCAATGAGGGCAGCCGTACCAAAAAAACTCGATCACCTCTACCTTACCTTTAACCTCAAGAGGCTGTGCAATTGGCAGAATGCGGTAATCAAAGCCTTCCTCAATCTTTTGAGTTTGTGCAGTAACAATTCCGCTTAGACAAAATAATGTCAGTAAGGTAAATAGTCTTTTGCTAAATGAGATCATGATTTACTAGATTTAATTAGGGTTGACTTAATACCCATGCCATTTAATTTATCACGCGCAGGGTTACTCTCGTCAGGGCTGTTATAAGGACCAACACGGACACGCCACAGGGTATTTCCGTCGGCAGTCACTTCACTTAATTGCGCCTGAATTCCTTGAATGGCTAAATTTGCTTTTTGTGCATCCGCATCAGTACGCTTTACAAACGCACCTACTTGCAAGAAATAAATAGCATCTGTTTTTGAAGCAGGTGCAGACTCAGCCGGCTTTTTACTGTTGACCAAATCGGCAATCGGATCAGATGGTGCTGCAGAAGACGATTTTCCTTGCAAAGGCTTATTCAAATCTAATTGCTCGACAGGTGTAGCAGATTCACCTTCAGCAGGTTCACCAAGGGGCTTAATTGTTAAAGGTAAATTAGGCGCACGAATTCCAGGTCTTTCTTGGGGGGTGTTTTTAGACAGGTAAAAGGCAATCGCAAAGGCAATACCTATACCCACTCCTAGGCCCAATACAAAACCTAAGATAGTTCCACCGTATTGGGAGCTTGTCTCTTCGGTCTTCTGAATGAAGCCAGCCTGTTGATTCGGTTTTTTCATCATTGCCTCATCTTACCTTTTCACTTCATATACTGCTATTACATCTTAGCGGGTGCAGATACTCCTAATACTTTTAAACCATTTTGTAGCACTTGGCGAGTGGCCAACAGAAGTGCCAGCCGGGCTAACTTGAGGCCCTGATCATCCACCAGCACCCGATCTGCGTTATAAAAAGTATGAAAATCTCCTGCAAGATCTCGTAAATAGAAAGCAAGGGCATGGGGAGCCAATTCAGCAGCAGCATCTGTTAGCACCTCTGGATACTCAGCCAAACGACGCAATAAATGGTCTGAAGCTTTACTTTGCAATAAAGATAAATCGGCAGAGGCTAAATCAGAAATTTGGCCACCCCATTGCTGCAAGATAGAGTTAATACGCGCATGAGCATACTGAACATAAAACACTGGGTTCTCATCATTTTGCTGCAAAGCTAGATCAACATCAAAAACAAATTCAGTATCTGCTTTACGGGAAATCAAGAAAAAACGTACCGCATCACGTCCCCGTTGTAATGCCAATTCTCTTTCTTCAGGAGTCATCTCGGAAGTAACGCCACCAGACCACTCCACTAAATCACGCACGGTGACATAAGAGCCTGCACGTTTAGAAATCTTCACCTCTTCGCCATGACGCATCACGGTCACCATCTTATGCAATACATAATCGGGATAATCCTTCGGAATATCCCAACCTCGCTTTTGCGCTACGCCCTGCAAGCCTGAGCGGACACGAGCTATCGTGCCATGGTGATCGCTACCTTGCACGTTAATCACCTTATGAAAGCCACGATTCCACTTGCTAGTGTGATAAGCCACATCAGGAACGAAGTAGGTAAAGCTACCATCAGACTTACGCATGACGCGATCTTTATCATCGCCATCGTCGGTCGTCTTTAACCATAGTGCACCTTCGGATTCATAGGTCTTACCAATACTTTGTAAGTCAGCCACAATTTGCGCGACACTACCGTCGGTATACAAAGAAGACTCTAAGTAGTAACAATCAAATTGAACGCCGAACGTTTTTAAATCGATGTCTTGCTCATGACGTAAATAGGCGACAGCAAATTGGCGGATTGCCTCAAGATCATCTTGATATTTTGGAGAGGTCTTAAAAGCAGCTGCAATCTCGGCGATATATTCCCCGTTATAAGCCTGCTCTGGCCAGCCCGCATCACCAGGCTTTAAGCCATTTAAGCGAGCCTGGACAGATAAGGCGAGATTAGTAATTTGCACGCCAGCATCGTTGTAATAAAACTCACGGTGCACCTTGATACCTTGAGTAGCCAATAAATTTGCTAAGGCATCGCCAAGGGCAGCTTGCCTACCGTGACCCACATGTAATGGACCAGTGGGATTTGCTGAAACAAATTCAATCATGGCACTAGCCACTGGAGCTTTAGCTTTTACAAGCTCACCAAAATGAGGTCCTTCTCTAAGAATCTCATTAACTACTGCTGTTTTAGCAGTATTACTTAGGCGAAAATTAATAAATCCAGGGCCGGCTATTTCACAAGAAGCGATGAGCTCGTCATAGCCTGACTCTTTTTGTAGCCGCTCAACTAAAGCCTGAGCTAACTCTCTAGGATTGAGCTTCCAAGCCTTAGATAACTGGAGCGCAATATTACAAGCGACATCCCCATGATCAACAGCCTTAGGGCGCTCCAAACGCGGCGCAGAAGGCTTCTCTAAGCCACGATCTTGAGCAAGGCTAGCAAGGGCGCTACCTAGCATGTCAATTAAACGATTTTTATTGGTCGACAACATAGAAGAGTGAGTTTATCAGGTGGTAAGCTATCCAAATGATCTATCAATTTCGCTCAAAAGCTGGTCCAGATGTCATTATGCTGGCCGATCTGAGCAAGCGAATCTTCGATATTCTTGGTCGTGAGCTAGAGGCCCGTGGAATCCTAACGGTTGAGCAACTCCCCACTCTCATTACAACCCTAGAAACTGCCATCCTCAAAGATCTTGAGGAACGATCCAAGTCACAAGGCGGGGATGGGGCTGAAAAATCTAAACTTGCTGACCGCTTAGGGCAAAGAGCCTATCCATTTCTGGAATTAATGAAGCAAGCAAACGCTCAAGACGAACCTGTGATGTGGGGTGTTTAGTCTAGCAAGCTTGCCAATTGGCGACGAACATCTTCAATAGATTCACCACGGCGTTTCGCCAAATCCTCCAGTTGATCAGCTGAAATTTTTCCAACATTGAAATAACGGGCGTCTGGGTGAGCAAGATAAAAACCGCTCACGCTAGAAGCTGGGTTCATTGCCATCGACTCAGTTAAGGTCATGCCAATATCCTCAGAGCCAATAACTCTCAGCAAATCTTTTTTGACTTCGTGGGCTGGGCAAGCAGGATACCCAGGTGCAGGACGAATACCACGATACTCTTCGTTGATCATTTGATCGTTCGTCAAAATCTCATCTGTAGCATAGCCCCACAAGTCAGTGCGCACACGATGGTGCATGAGCTCAGCAAAGGCTTCTGCCAAACGATCAGCCAATGCTTTCAACATAATCGCGCTGTAGTCATCATGCTTTGCTTGAAACTCTGCCACCTTCTTTTCTACACCATGGCCAGTTGTTACTGCAAAACATCCAAGATAGTCAGCTACGCCAGAATCTTTTGGGGCAACATAATCCGCCAAGGAGCGGTTCGGCCTACGCACCCCGTCAATTACTGGCCGCTCAGCCTGTTGACGCAAGTTGTGCCATACAAACAGCGGATGCTCACGCACTTCATCACTATATAAAACAATATCGTCACCCATTGTATTAGCGGGATAGAAGGCGACTACTGCATCAGCCTGTAGCCACTGACCTTTGATCAATTTATCAAGCAATACTTTGGCATCTTCAAATACCTTACGTGCCTCAACACCGACAACCTCATCATCTAAGATGGCTGGGAACTTGCCAGCCAAATCCCAGGTCTGAAAAAACGGTGTCCAGTCAATATATTTAGCGATATCACTCAAAGCAAAGTTCTTAAATACCCGACGACCAATAAATTTTGGCTTTTCTGGAACATAAGAAGACCAGTCAATCAGCTCACGATTTTTCCGGGCTGCTTCTAATGAAATGGTGGGTGCTGCTTTCTTATTAGCGTGCTGCTCACGAATGCGCACATAGTCATCGCGTAAGTCTTGAATAAACTTCTTGGCACTCTCATCAGAAAGCAAGCTAGATGCAACTGATACCGAGCGAGAGGCGTCTGGTACATAGACTACCGGGCCATCGTAATGTGGCGCAATCTTGACAGCAGTGTGCACACGCGAGGTTGTAGCACCACCTATCATTAATGGAATCTGACGCTCACGGAAATAATCGTCGCGCTGCATCTCTTGGGCCACATAAGTCATTTCTTCAAGCGAGGGCGTAATCAAACCAGAGAGCCCAACAATATCAGCGTTCTCTTCCTTGGCGCGTTTCAGAATCTCAGCGCAAGGAACCATCACACCCATATTGGCAACTTCAAAGTTATTACATTGCAAGACAACTGTGACAATATTTTTACCAATATCGTGCACATCGCCTTTTACTGTCGCCATCACAATCTTGCCTTTGGCTTTAGCTTCACCACCACCAGCAATGTGTTGGCGCTTCTCTTCTTCAATATAGGGAATCAAAATTGCTACTGCTTGCTTCATTACACGCGCACTTTTAACTACCTGAGGCAAAAACATTTTTCCAGCACCGAATAAATCACCAACGACATTCATACCATCCATCAGTGGACCTTCAATCACCTCAATCGGTCTGCCGCCCTTGCCCATTATTTCAGCGCGTAACTCTTCGGTGTCTGCTTCAATGAAAGTAGTAATGCCATGCACTAATGCATGGGTTAAGCGCTCACGTACGAGAGCCTCGCGCCATACTAAGTTTTCGACCTGCTTAGCGCCACCACCTTTAAATTGATCCGCAATATCGAGTAAGCGCTCTGTTGGTGTTTTACCGTCCTTCTCTTTAAAGCGATTAAGGACTACATCCTCAACACGCTCACGCAGTTCTGGATCTAAATCAGCATATACGCCCAGCTGACCAGCATTGACAATACCCATATCCATACCAGCTTGAATCGCGTGATACAAAAATACCGTGTGAATGGCTTCACGCACACGATCATTACCGCGGAATGAGAAGCTCACATTAGAAACGCCACCACTTACCTTGGCTCCAGGCAGATTTTCTTTTATCCAACGTGTAGCGTTAATAAAGTCGACCGCATAGTTGTCATGCTCTTCAATGCCAGTAGCAATCGCAAAAATATTAGGATCAAAAATAATGTCTTCAGCCGGAAAGCTGATCTCATTCACTAAGATTTCATAACAACGTTGACAGATTTCTGTCTTGCGCTTGAATGTATCTGCTTGGCCAACTTCATCAAAAGCCATTACTACAGAAGCAGCGCCATAACGACGAATTAAACGCGCCTGCTTTTTAAAGGGCTCTTCCCCCTCTTTTAAGGAAATCGAGTTCACGATTGGCTTACCTTGAATGCATTTCAAGCCTGCCTCAATCACGCTCCATTTAGAGGAGTCAATCATGATGGGAACTCTAGCAATATCAGGCTCAGAAGCGATTAGATTTAAGAAGCGAGTCATTGCCGCCTCAGAATCAAGCATCGCCTCATCCATATTGATATCGATGATTTGTGCACCATTCTCAACCTGCTGACGTGCAACTACAAGCGCCTCATCAAATTGATTATTGAGAATCATGCGGGAAAACGCTTTGGATCCTGTAACGTTAGTACGCTCACCAATATTTACAAAACGAATATCTGCAGTGACATTAAATGGTTCTAGACCAGAGAGTTTCATTGCTGGTATTGGTTTTTTATCTACCTTACTCATGCCGATGCCTCAGCACTTTCTTTATAAAAAGCACGCGGTTTGCGCTTGGCAACTGCATTAGCAATTGCGCGAATATGGTCAGGCGTAGTGCCACAGCAGCCGCCTACTAAGTTCACTAAGCCATCTTTAGCAAAACCATCTACTAGACTAGAAGTAATTTC